>NZ_DASWOM010000064.1:0-153961 GCF_036398755.1 Acerihabitans sp.
ACCGCCATGCGGACGAAAATGATGATGACCTGAGTCGTGTTTGCCAGGTGTGGCGGTTACGGTCATGACATCTTCATTTCTCGACGAGGTGACTCGGCTGGCATAATCACCGCCACCCCCGCCTCTGTTAGTCGCGCATGCTCCACGGGAATTGCCGCCACCACAGCTCCCGGATGAGCTACTGCACCTGCCGCCCGATGACGGTCCACAACTGCCGATATTCATATATTCCCTTATTGGAATGATGATTAATTATTCTTGATTAATTTCATTCAGCACATAACTTGCGGAGCTGATAAAATAATATATGGGAAAAATTAAAGCATCAAAAATGTAACGGGGTGTTAAATGAGAGCCGGGGAAAAAATTCGCGAGAGATATTAACTTATTTCTTAAAAATAAATATAGTATTGCTTAAAATGAATTGAAATAATCATTGCCATGAAAAATTGAATATTAGGGGGTAAAAGATATTTATTTTTGCTTCATTTTAATTTCTCAAAATATTTTATTGAAAAGGATAAATTTCTTAATTAATGTTAATCTCATGAATGGTTCGTTGCAATAAAGGCGTTTATCATGGCCCGTCCGGCGCTAAAGTATGATCATTTTTAGTATTGAGAATTTAAATGCTCCAAATTAATATTTTTTTAAACACTGATTAAAATAGTCTGCGTATTCCTTACGGTGTTGACGAGGGGTTGCCTAATAATAATCCGGGAATGCGAGCGCCGAAACAGTCTGCGCAGATCACCAGCGTGCAATCCCACTATCGCCGCCTGTCAAACAGTGGCTGATTGCCAGTATCCTGGTTGTTATCAGCTTGATTATGCCAACCTATGCTGCCCAAAGGTAATCCGCGTCAACCCAAGGGCAAGCGTCAGGCGTTAACCGTACATTGTTGATTTTCCTTTGTCGCTTTTGGAACAAAACATCGATGGGCGACAATCTGAAATGTGGAAATCGACGTCAAATCATATCGTTATATATTTAAGTATATAGCGATAGGTGGCCTCCAACTTGCACCACTTCCACTCTGGCCGGAAAACACGTATGCCGGCATATCCGTTATTTTAACCTTCACCGCCGCTCCGGCGGCCAAGGGGAGGAGAGCTTTATGCAACCGGCCATGCGACATGACACCAAAACCACCCATCCAACGCTTGCGCAGTCGTTATCCTTTACCTGCCAACTGGGTGAATGCCGCTCCGAGCTGCTGCCCCTGCTGTCCGAGGTGAGCAAGGTGGTCAGCAGGGAAGGCTCTTTATCCAAGACGCTCAAACTGGTGCTGGAACTGATGCAAAAACATTTGCAGGTCACCCGGGCGATGATCTCGCTTTACGACGCCAGCTGCGATCAGATTTTTATTCATGAAAGCTTCGGTTTATCAAAAGATGAAATCGACCGGGGCGTCTATTACCCGGGCGAGGGCATCACCGGCAAAGTGGTCGAGACCCGCCAGCCGATAATCGTGCCGGTTATCGCCGAGGAGCCGCTGTTTCTCAACCGCACCGGCAGCTGGGACAAAACCCTTGATAGCCGGCTGTCGTTTATCTGCGTGCCCATTATGCGTGGCATGAAAGTCATGGGGACGATAGGGGTGGAGCGTTTATACAATAACCGGCAACTGCTGTACCTGGACCTGGAAGTGTTGGCGATTATCGCCACCACCATTGCCCAGGCGGTGGAGCTGCATCTGCTGGAGCGCGCCCATAAGCAGGTATTGCGGGATCAAAGCGCCAGACTGAATAAAGAGTTAAAAGAAAAATTCAAGCCAGCGAATATTATCGGCAATTCCAGGGCGATGCAGTCGGTTTACCGGATGATTGATAAAGTCAGCCATGCCCGCACCACTGTGCTGATCCTGGGCGAAAGCGGGGTCGGCAAGGAACGGGTCGCCAGCGCCATTCACTATAACAGCAGCTGCGGCGGCGGCCCGTTTGTCAAATTCAACTGTGCTTCGCTGCCGGAAAGCGTTATCGAAAGCGAGCTGTTCGGCCACGAAAAAGGCGCCTTTACCGGCGCCGTGGCGCGCCGGGCCGGGCGGTTTGAGGAAGCGGACGGCGGTACGATTTTTCTCGATGAGGTCGGTGAACTGTCCCTCTCGGCGCAGGCCAAGCTGTTAAGGGTTATCCAGGAGCGCTGCTTTGAACGCCTGGGCAGCAACGAATCCATCAAGGTTAACGTGCGCATCCTGGCGGCGACGCATTGCGATTTAACCGCCATGGTGGCCGAGGGCACGTTCCGCGAGGATCTGTTCTATCGGCTGAATGTTTTCCCCATTACCATTCCTCCGCTACATGAGCGGGGCAACGATATCCTGATCCTGGCCGAACATTTTAACGCCTGGTTTGCCAAGGAGCAGCAGGTCGACGTGCCCACCATCTCCACGCCCGCGCTGAATTTAATGCTGAACTACGATTGGCCCGGCAATGTGCGCGAGCTGGAAAATATGATGGAGCGCGCGGTGCTGCTGGCGGAAGAGGGGGTCATCCACAGCTATCATCTGCCCGCCGCCCTGCAGCCGGCCATACTGGGGACGCTTGGCGAACACGCGGGGCTGGAGGCCCGTTTATCCATGATGGAATACGAGCTTATCGTCGAGGCACTGGCGCGTTTTCAGGGCAATATGTCCAGGGCGGCGGCGCAGTTGGGCCTGACCCGGCGTATGCTCGGCCTGCGCATGGCGAAATATCAGCTGAACTATAAAAATTACCGGAGTGGAGACTGATATGGCCGACGCCGACGAGCTCGCGGCACGGGACCTGGCGGAAAGTATGGACATTCCGCGCCGCGCCGGCGACCTGCGCCGGCCGGCGCGCAAAACCCATGTACGCAAAGGGCGCGGCGGGCACGCGGTGGATCAGATCATCGCCGATTCCCACGCCATGAAGCGCACCCTGGCGGCGGTGGCGAATATTGCGCCCACCCGCTCGGCGGTGCTGTTGCGCGGCGAGCCGGGAACCGGTAAGGACGTTATCGCCAGGGCTATCCATCTCAAGTCGCAACACCGCGCCGGTCCGTTTATCAAAGTCTGCTGCGATTATCTTGCCAGCGACGATATCATGCGCGAGTTGTTCGGCTGTGAAGCGGGCTTTTCCGGCAGCGGCGCCGGCTATCCCGGGGATATTTCCCTGGCCGCGGGCGGTACGCTGTTTATCAGCGAAATCGGCCATTTTTCCCTGTTATTGCAAAAGCGGCTGCTGCGCATTTTACAAGAACAGCTGTATAAGCCGCTCGGCGGCACCCGTACCCTGGCCTGCGATGTGCGCATCATCTGCGCCACGGAGAAAAACCTGGAGCAGATGATGGCGCAGGGGACATTTCTAGCCGAGCTGTATTACCGCATCCATATCGCCACCATTGCCCTGCCGCCCCTGCGCGAGCGTAAGGAAGACATTCCCGGCCTGGTGAATTACTTTTTTGCACGCTATAACCGCGATAACCACAGATCGCTTACGCTTACCGGGGAGGCTCTGGCGCCGCTCTATCTGTGCCATTGGCCGGCGAATGTGCGCGATATCGAGAACTGTCTTGAGCATGCCGCCATCCATGCCCGGGGCGAGGTTATACAGCAATTGCCCTGCCTGTCCGGGCGCTGCCTGCGTCAGCGCCTGAACCGGGAAATCAGCCGGCAGCAGGAGGCAACGCCGCAGGAACCACGCCCCGACGCGGGGTACAGTCCGGCGACGCCGCTATGGCCGGCGGGCATGATGCGCGCCATGCCCGCGACGGCCATCGCTTCGGATGACGATGATGAGGAGATGCGCTATCGCCTGGTCGCCGCGCTGGAAAAAAGCGGCGGGGTCAAGGCCAAAGCCGCCCGTTTGCTGCAGATTACCCCGCGGCAGCTTTATTATGCGTTGAAAAAAATGCACATCGAGGTAAAGAAGTTCTGAGCGCGCGGCGGCGGTTCCCTGCCACCCCACAGCCTGATTAAGGTTAATAGGTTATTTAATATATGGCAGTAGAGGGTTAATTTATTTATTTAGCTTAATACCACGAAAAATATTTCACCGTAATTTGATCTCATCGCCATTTATTGGCGAAAAAGCGTTTTATTCTTGCGTGCTTCATTTTACCCGCGATGAAACGCCTCGGGAGAAATACCGCTCCAGGAGAATCAACGCAAAAAAATATCTCGAATTATCAGCGTAATATAGCGCATCATTCTCATTTGCAAGTCGGTGATCCTCTGATTATCTTATGTATGGTCATAACGTTTGTTTATGGCTGATGGCGAGCGCGCAGATAGTATGGCAGACTGGGCTGGATGGTTGTCGATATGGTCATAAAGGCAATCCATTAACAGCATTTTTACCTGCTTTTCGCCCGGAATTCTGAAATAACAGTTCATATATTCGCCATACGATTAAAAATTTTTTTAGATTTTAAATAGAACGTATGACTGCTTATTTTTTTACAGATAGTGAATTACTTCACGCTTTTGTCATAAAGTCTGCCGATCGTGCTTCATTTATGGTCAAACACCTGTGGATTGTTTTCGTTTGCTGTGCTTCACAAAATGTGTAAATCCCTACGGGTTATATTGACGTATTGGCAAACAGTTGCCAAATTGGGAGCCTCGGAAGTCAGGAGGGCAATGGATTGTTTGCATGGATCCACGCAATCAACGCGTCGGTCGGTGATATCTTATGGGTGTCCCGGCATACTTTCCCTTCTGGAGTTCTGATGCCGCAAGGCATACTGCACAGACCGCAGCATTAATAAAAAAGCGTCTGGCCGTACAACACACAACATCACATCACACAACGGAGCATAACGATGACAATTTCCTTGACCAAATCAGGGATACTGAAGGTCGGCATAAGCCTGGCGGCATTAGCCGTGGCGGCCAGCGTTCAGGCAAAAACTCTGGTCTATTGCTCAGAGGGCTCGCCTGAAGGGTTCAACCCGCAGTTATTCACTTCCGGCACCAGTTTTGATGCCAGTTCCGTGCCGATCTACAACCGTTTGGTCGATTTTAAACTGGGCACCACGGAAGTGATTCCGAGCCTGGCCGATAAGTGGGAAATCAGCGCCGATGGCAAGTCTTATACCTTCCATCTGCGCAAAGGCGTGAAGTGGCAGGAAAGCAAAGACTTCAAACCGACCCGCGATTTTAACGCCGATGACGTGATCTTCTCGTTTATGCGGCAGAAAGACGCTAACAACCCTTACCATAAAGTCTCCGGCGGCAACTACGAATACTTTGACGGCATGGGCATGGGCGATTTGATCGCCAGCGTGGAAAAAGTCGACGACTACACCGTGCGCTTTAACCTGACCCGTGAGGAATCGCCGTTCCTGGCCGACCTGGCCATGGACTTCGCCTCCATTATGTCCGCCGAGTATGCCGATGCGATGCAAAAAGCGGGCACGCCGGAAAAAATCGATCTTAACCCGATCGGTACCGGACCGTTCCAACTGCTGCAGTACCAGAAAGATTCCCGCATTCTGTACAAAGCGTTTGAGAACTACTGGGGCACCAAACCGAAAATCGATCGCCTGGTGTTCTCCATTACGCCGGATGCTTCCGTACGTTATGCCAAGCTGCAGAAAAACGAATGCCAGGTTATGCCGTATCCTAACCCTGCGGACATCGCCCGCATGAAACAGGATAAAGACATTACCCTGTTGCAGCAGCCGGGCCTGAACGTCGGTTATTTGGCGTTCAATGTCGAAAAGAAACCCTTGGATAACCTGAAGGTCCGCCAGGCGCTGATTACCGCGGTAAATAAATCCGCTATTATCGACGCCGTCTATCAGGGCGCCGGCCAACCGGCGAAAAACCTGATTCCGCCGACCATGTGGGGCTACAACGACGCGGTGCAGGATTACGCCTACGATCCGGCCAAAGCGAAAGAGCTGCTCAAGGAAGCCGGTATGCCGGATGGCTTCACCATCGATTTGTGGGCGATGCCGGTTCAGCGTCCCTACAACCCGAATGCCCGCCGCATGGCGGAAATGATCCAGTCCGACTGGGCGAAAATCGGTGTCAAGGCCAAGATCGTCAGCTACGAATGGGGCGAATACCTCAAGCGTGCCAAAGCCGGCGAGCATCAGTCCGTTATGATGGGCTGGACCGGGGATAATGGGGATCCGGATAACTTCTTCGCCACCCTGTTCAGCTGTGCGTCGGCTAAAGACGGCTCCAACTATTCAAGATGGTGTTATAAGCCGTTTGAAGATGTGATCCAGCCTGCGCGCAGCACGTCGGATCATGCTAAACGCGTCGATCTGTACAAACAGGCCCAGGTGGTGATGCACGATCAGGCCCCGGCATTAATCATTGCCCACTCAACGGTGTACGAGCCGGTGCGTAAAGAAGTCAAAGGGTATGTGGTTGATCCGTTAGGTAAACATCATTTCGAGAACGTATCTTTAGAGTAAAGGTCAATTAACCCCCCTTAACCCTAAAGGGAGCCCCCTCCGTTCATGCGAGGGGGCGGGAATATCCCCTGTGTCACACAGGGGAAGGTCTCGCGCCAGCAAGACCTCGGGGGGAAATCCTGAAGATGTGAGCTTTGATAAACCCGGTCGCCGCAAGCGGCCGGGTAAACTATATACAGAAACAGAGAGTTCGGAATATGTTGCAGTTCATACTCCGACGTTTGGGACTTGTAATCCCGACGTTTATTGGTATTACGTTACTGACATTTGCATTTGTCCATCTGATCCCCGGCGATCCGGTGCTGATCATGGCGGGCGAACGCGGCATGTCCCCCGAGCGTCACGCCGAGATGATGGCGGCGCTTGGCCTGGATAAACCCTTATTTCAGCAATATGTTCATTATGTCATCGGCATTATGCACGGCGACCTGGGCATTTCGCTTAAAAGCCGCATCCCCGTTTGGCAGGAGTTTGTGCCGCGATTCCAGGCAACCCTGGAGCTGGGTGTTTGCGCAATGATTTTTGCCGTGCTGGTCGGTATCCCCGCCGGGGTGTTGGCGGCGGTCAAGCGCGGTTCGATATTTGACCATACCGCGGTCAGTATTTCGCTGGCCGGCTATTCGATGCCTATTTTCTGGTGGGGCATGATGCTCATCATGCTGGTGTCGGTGCATTTCAACCTCACGCCGGTGTCCGGGCGGGTGGGCGATACGGTCTTTCTCGACGACAGTATGCCGCTCACCGGCTTTATGCTGATCGATACCCTGATTTGGGGCCAGCCGGGAGATTTTAAGGATGCCGTGATGCATATGGTGCTGCCGGCCATCGTGCTTGGCACCATTCCGCTGGCGGTCATTGTGCGCATGACCCGTTCGGCGATGCTGGAGGTGCTGAGCGAAGATTATATCCGCACCGCCCGCGCCAAGGGCCTGAGCCGCATGCGCGTCATTATCGTCCATGCCTTGCGCAACGCGCTGTTGCCGGTGGTGACTGTTATCGGGCTGCAGGTCGGCACCCTGTTGGCGGGCGCTATCCTTACGGAAACGATTTTCTCCTGGCCCGGATTGGGCCGCTGGCTGGTCGAGGCCTTGCAGCGCCGCGATTATCCGGTAGTGCAGGGCGGGGTATTATTGGTGGCGATCCTGATTATTGTGGTGAACCTGCTGGTGGACGTGCTGTATGGCGTGGTTAACCCGCGTATTCGCCACAAGAAATAGGGGAAGGGAAAATGACTGAAATCTCTGAGCCGGTAATTACCGGCGCACCGAAGCCCATGACCCCTTTGCAGGAGTTCTGGCACTATTTTAAACGTAATAAGGGCGCGGTAATCGGCCTGGCCTATATCGTGCTGATGTTTGTCATCGCCATCGGCGCCGGGGTTATTGCGCCCCACGGCCCGGCGGAGCAGTTCCGTGAGGCGCTGCTGCGCCCGCCGGTATGGATGGAGGGCGGCAGTTGGCAGTTTATCCTGGGCACCGATGACGTCGGACGCGATATCATGACCCGCCTGATGTTCGGCGCGCGCCTTTCCCTGCTGGTCGGTTGCCTGGTGGTGGTGCTGTCGCTGATTTTCGGCGTGATATTCGGGCTGCTGTCCGGGTATATCGGCGGATTGGTGGACGTGGTCATCATGCGCGTGGTGGATATCATGCTGGCGCTGCCCAGCCTGCTGCTGGCGCTGGTGCTGGTGGCTATCTTCGGCCCCTCCATCGTCAACGCCTCACTGGCGCTGACCTTCGTCGCGCTGCCCCATTATGTGCGCCTGACGCGCGCGGCGGTGCTGGGCGAGGTGAACCGCGACTATGTAACCGCCTCGGGCGTGGCCGGCGCCGGCCCCTTGCGCCAGATGTTCGTCAACATCCTTCCCAACTGCCTGGCACCGCTGATCGTGCAGGCGTCGCTGGGCTTCTCCAATGCCATCCTTGATATGGCCGCGTTGGGCTTCCTGGGCATGGGCGCGCAGCCGCCGACACCGGAGTGGGGCACCATGCTCTCCGATGTGCTGCAGTTTGCGCAGAGTGCCTGGTGGGTGGTGACCTTCCCGGGGGTCATTATCCTGCTCACCGTTTTAGCCTTTAATTTGATGGGGGACGGACTGCGTGATGCGCTCGACCCCAAACTCAAGCAGTAACGAGGAAGCAATGGCGTTATTAACCATAGATAAATTATCGGTACATTTCGGTGATGAAGGGACACCGTTTCGTGCCGTCGACCGCATCAGCTACCAGGTGGAACAGGGCCAGGTGGTCGGCATTGTCGGCGAGTCCGGCTCCGGCAAGTCCGTCAGCTCGCTGGCCATTATGGGCCTGATTGATTTTCCCGGCCGCGTGATGGCGGAAAACCTGGTATTCAACGGCCGCGATTTGCAGAAAATCTCCAACAGCGAGCGTCGCCAGCTGATTGGCGCCGACATCGCCATGATTTTCCAGGACCCGATGACCAGCCTCAATCCCTGCTACACCGTAGGCTTCCAGATCATGGAAGCCATCAAGGTGCATCAGGGCGGCAATCGCCGGACCCGGCGCCAGCGCGCCATCGATCTGCTGACCCTGGTGGGCATTCCCGCGCCGGCGTCCAGGCTGGACGTTTATCCGCACCAGCTGTCCGGCGGCATGAGCCAGCGGGTGATGATCGCCATGGCGATTGCCTGCCGTCCCAAGCTGCTGATTGCCGATGAGCCCACCACCGCGCTGGATGTGACCATTCAGGCGCAGATCATCGAGCTGCTGCTGGATTTGCAGCAGCGGGAAAATATGGCGCTGGTGCTGATTACCCATGATCTGGCGCTGGTGGCGGAAGCCGCGCATCATATTATCGTTATGTACGCCGGCCAGGTGGTTGAAACCGGCAAGGCGACGGAAATCTTCCGCGCCCCGCGCCACCCCTATACCCAGGCGCTGCTGCGCGCCCTGCCGGAATTTGCCACCGACAAAGCCAGGCTGGCCTCTCTGCCCGGCATGGTGCCCGGCAAATACGATCGGCCCACCGGCTGCCTGCTGAACCCGCGCTGTCCCTATGCCACCGATTATTGCCGCCAGGTGGAGCCGGAGCTGCGGGATCTGCCGGATCGTCAGTCTAAATGTCACTATCCGCTGGATGACGCGGGGAGACCTACCCGATGAGCGAGACAATTTACGATCCGCAGGCAACCGCCTTGCTGCATGCGGTGGATTTAAAGAAATACTACCCGGTGAAAAAAGGGCTGTTCGGCAAGGAAGTCATGGTCAAGGCCCTGGACGGGGTGTCCTTTACCCTGGAACGCGGCAAGACGCTGGCGGTGGTGGGCGAATCCGGCTGCGGCAAGTCCACCCTCGGCCGCCTGCTGACCATGATCGAGACGCCTACCGGCGGGCAGTTGCATTACCTGGGCCAGGATCTGCTGAAACCTGATGTGACCGCCGCGCACCTGCGCCGGCAGAAAATCCAGATTGTGTTCCAGAACCCGTACGGCTCGCTGAATCCACGTAAAAAGGTGGGGCAAATCCTCGAGGAGCCGCTGCAAATCAATACCCCGCTTAACCGCGCCGAACGGCGCGAAAAAGCGCTGGCGATGATGGCGAAGGTGGGTCTGCGCACCGAATACTACGATCGCTATCCGCATATGTTTTCCGGCGGCCAGCGCCAGCGTATCGCCATTGCCCGCGGTCTGATGCTCGACCCCGACGTGGTGATCGCCGATGAGCCGGTTTCGGCCCTCGACGTATCGGTACGCGCCCAGGTGCTGAACCTGATGATGGACCTGCAGCAGGATATGGGGCTGTCGTATGTGTTTATCTCCCACGACCTGTCGGTGGTGGAGCATATTGCCGATGAAGTGATGGTGATGTATCTGGGCCGCTGTGTGGAAAAGGGCAGCAAGGAGGCGATTTTCAGCAACCCGCGCCACCCTTACACCCAGGCGCTGCTCTCCGCCACTCCCCGGCTGAACCCGGATTTGCGCCGCGAGCGCATCAAGCTGACCGGCGAGCTGCCCAGCCCGCTGAATCCGCCCCCGGGATGCGCCTTCAGCGCCCGCTGCCGCCGCCGTTTCGGTACCTGTACCGAACTGCAGCCGCAGCTTAAGCGCTACGGCGACCAGCTGGTGGCCTGCTTTGCCGTCGATCAGGACGAGGCGCAGGGCATTCGCTGAGCTTGATGACATAAGCGTATTTGCGGGCATGATGGGATGTTTTTTGGTCATCATGGACAGTTAGTCAAAAATATCTGGCGGGGGAAGGGAAACCTTCACCCGCTTTTTTTATCCACTTCGGACTGATGCCGAGCGAGGCAGATTTCCTGCAAACCCCTACTTCAATAGCAGCCTTTTCCTCTTGTTCCTGTGCAGATTTATTCGCTATATTTATATGCATAAACATGCGCAGAGGTGAACAATGAAACAGACCTTCTACCGGGCGAAAGCCTAACCTTTCATCCATACAAAAGCTAAAAAAGGCATTAATGTTTACCTGACTGAATCCGTGGTCAACGAGGCAAAAGAGATGCATTTGAATATTTCAGCCACGCTGAATGAAGCGCTGGCTGCCGCCGTGAAAGCAAAAAAAATGCAGCAGTGGAAAGACGATAACAAAGCCGGGATACAGGCATTCAATGAGTTCCAGCGGGAAGCGGGAAGCTTTACAGATGATGATTATTACGGAGTGGTTTGATGTCGCAGTTTTCAGTCTATAAAAATAAATCAGTAAAATCCAACCACCAGTACCCGTATATTATTGATGTTCAATCAGACTTGCTGAGTGATTTTCAGAGCCGTGTCATCATGCCTATAGCATCACGGACCGAAAGAAACTCTCAGGTGAAAAAGCTGACACCAGAAATTATCATTAATGAATTGCGTTATGTCGTCATCACGACATCGATCGCTTCCGTGGATGTCAAAAAGCTCAAAGAGCAGGACCTCGTTTTACAAGCTGATTTTATCCGCGATGCCATCGTCAGCGCAACCGACACCTTGATACTGGGCTCATGGAGAACCTTTTAGGCTAAAATTGTTCACATACTCTTGCTTTTATGCGCTACCCTATCGACACAATTTGTGTAATGCACAATTCTAGAAGGTTTTTTCATCGACCTCCGTTTATTAATACAATGTGGCGTCAGGGAAAAGAGGTTTTGTGCTGTATATGAATCATGATCTAGACATCTTTTCCCGTAGCAACATCCCTGATCTTGCAACTCATTATTTAAATATTTATCCATTGAAGGTTACAAAATATTAAAACAAGGGCAGCTAGAACATTTGGCCGGGCCAATCAGATTTCTAAGTGCGACCTGCCCGCAACAGCGATAAAAGAGATGGACATTCGGCAGCAAAGCAAACATACGGGCTCTGAAAAATTTAATCTAATGCGGTGGTTAAGGCGTGGCCAGGGGACCTGACCCTATAAGCAGTGCTCCTGTACTGTTAATCCATAGGTTTAAAGTTATAAATATTATCTTTATTCGTTTTAACGAGTTTAACATTGCTGCTATCACTGATATCTTTAAGATCAATAGAGACCCTCCGCCCTTTATTAAATCCAGTAGTATATATGATTTCACAAAGATCTTTAGACCGAAAGTTTTGGAAAATATCAATATTTTTATGTATATACTCACCTGAAAAACAAACTTCCTGTTCCATTGCTTTTAGCTTATAATTATTGTCATTTGATTCTTCAATAATAAAATAAGCTTCGTAATCTTTTTGTATTTGCGATTCAATTTGGCTTATATCTAAAAGATTATTAGGGTTTATAATATGAAGTAAGTTTTCATTTTTTTTAATATCATTGAAGGTCAAAGCTATATATTCATGGCTGCCGAACTCTTTAAATATATACTTGGTTTTATTGGGGGTGGTAGATTTTATTAGTTCACTCAAAGTTAATTGATACTGAGGATTAAAAACTGCCTTAATCCATTTTATAGCTGAGCGCCAATGCATTTTTCACCTCTGAAATATTCAGGATTAAGAAAAATTTCTAATGATTTTGATTATAACACCAACTATAGAAAAACATTTGTATGCCGACGGCACCACATCCTGATATATAGATACCGCAGTGAAAAAATAACCGGCATCTTCAATAAATACACGTCTAAAACATGGCGTGCTATTGTTGATCTTAACTAAAACAATATCTCCGTCATTAGGTAAATTATCTCTTTTTACTATGCAAATGGTTCCGCTAGAAAATTGCGGATATAGAGAATCATTATTTATATTAATAGCAAAACAATCATTGTTTTCAAATACACATAATTCTGTGGTATAAGTATCATATGTATCCAAAATTTCATCTAAGAATGCATTTAGACCATTAAATTTTATTAATGGTAATGTTTTTATTTTCTTTTGAGTTATTTCCTGTCTTTCTATATCAATGTCTGTGAATTCGCTGAGGCTAACTTCAAAAAATTGAGCCAATGCGACAATTGTTATGAGCGTAGGATTTCCGATACCTCGCCGCATACTATTGATAGTCGCTGTGCCAAGACCGGTTAGGGTGCTTAACTCGGTACTGTCAATACCTCTCTTTGACATCAAATATACCAAATTTTTTCCAATAGTAAGAAGTGCTTCATGCTCACCATTCAGATTTTTTAAGCCAATTTTATGCATTATATTGTCTCTGTGATGATATATTGAAAAAAAATACAGTATATTGTCACTCAGAGCTAAAAATCGAGTAATTTTTCTCTATTAGATATTGCTCTATTGTTTATTGCCCTAGTGATCAGACTAATCAAAATGATGCTAAAAATATATATAAAATTATATATTATCCATAATTATTATTTATAGCTAAGCATTTTTTCCTTAAAACCATATGTTAGTTGAAATTACTGCAACCACCATACAACAAAGGAGACATAAAATTAATTTTTTCGATTATATTATCTCAAAAGGAGTTGCGTTTTCCCGTACGCCAGGTGGATTAATCATAATCAATGATACCCTTGACCTGAGCGACAGTGGTGTGACTCATCTCCCTGACTCTTTGATCGTAATGGGCTCCTTAATTCTAAAAGGTTGTGCTATTGATAAGCTACCCGGTAATCTCAAGGTTTATGATAATCTTGATGCTAAAAATACGAAGGTTCGGGTTTTACCAATAGACATGGAAATAGGGCGCGCTATTTTCCTTGAAAACACTAGGATTGAATCCTTATCTGATAATTTTCATTGTTATGATTCGTTAGATCTTGAAAATACGCCTATCGAGAGGCTGCCCAAGAACCTACGTGTAAATGGCTATTTAAATATAAAAGGAACATTGATTACAGAATTAAGAGATGATTTATTGATAGGAGGTCCTTTACTTGTTGATTTAGAAAATCTGCAAAACCTTGTTGCTTGGCGTAGTGTAGAAACTGCGGCTTTAGCTTTTGAAGCAGAACACAGTCAAATACCTAAAAGTGCCGTGTTGTTAGCGCAAAATTCAGAGATTTTCTCTCCGATTATTTTAGCAGTATGGATATCCCGAACAATCAGGATCTCATTTATGAATTTTTATGGCACAATGGAACAATTTGTGGCTATTCATGATTCGGAAATAATTAAAGCAACTATGTTTGAATGTGTACAAGAACTGAATGAAAAGATAAAAGAATAAGCATAATCAATTAAATTATTATAGCGAACATTCTCCTCCAGTACGCCGAATATATACTGCGAGGAGAAACCAAATTTCAAACGCAATGTTTAATTTAAAACTTATATTGAATTCAATAATGTAATAACTTGCGCTCTATAAGACTAAGAATTATTTTTTTGATAATGAAATATTAAACCAATCTAGTATTATATTGGTCCTATAACAATTAACCACGAAGAAACTCATTCTAATAATAACGCTGCTATATTTATATATTGAAATAAAGAACAAATTTCTAAGTTAAATGAAGTTGTAAAAAGCATGACTTTATGAAATTTTGAAATTAATATGTTAATCTCAGTGCTCTGAATGTTTAAACGGTTAAACGGTCTATTAGGTCAAGATCTTTATCAAAATAGGTACGCAAGCGCTAACAGATGAATTTTTTAAAAGGGATTTTATGAATACTGATTACAAGATATATGGTCTATTTGTCGGACTAACCGTAACTATCATGGTTATGTGTGACACTTTGATGTTTAAGGTGTTTAATTTAGGTGATTTTAGAATCACTGCCAGTGGTATTGTTTTTACGTTATTCTATCTATTGTCAACTATATCCACGGAAGTGTATGGTTATAAATTAGGGGGGCGTACGGTTTGGATTGTGGTTTTATGCCAAACAATATATGTTTTTTTAATAAATATATGTGCAGTTATCCAAGTTGACTCGAATGCCTATTCCCAGCATTATTATGGTCTCTACAATGATTTTTGGCGGGTAACCGTTGCGACCTGGGTCTCGATGCCGGCATCTTATTTTTGTAACAGTTTTTTAATATCAAAGCTGAAAATTTATTTCAATGGCCGCTTTTTCATCGTTCGCTATACCTTATCCGCCATGATGGCTCAGGCGGTGTTGCTGATTACAGATTATCCAATCAGTTTATCATCTAAATATTCTTTTTATGAATTAGTTAATATCATGTCTACTACGTGGTGCTATAAAGTGGTTATGTCAATTATACTTTTACCTGTTGGTATTTACATCGTGCAAAAAATTAAAAAGGTTGAAAAGACGGACTATTACGACTGGGGAATCTCATATAATCCATTAAAAGTCTTTAAAGGAACCAATGATGATGTAATGAGGAATAAATTCGATATTAATAAATAACGTCTAATGAGTATAGCGTCCTGTTGAGCAGCGTGCATGTCTACGCAGATCTACTGAATGGTTTGTCGAGCCTACGGCACAGAAAGGATTTGTTTAGTGGCCGCTATGATTACGCTAGGGGGTATCATATTGATTTTGATTATAGGCAGATCTATTCGTGCGCCTATTGTCCGCGTCACCATTATCTTAATATCGAGCTTATGGTAAACACTCAGTGTCCACTGGATTTACCATTGCTCACGCCTTTTACAGTGCGTCGCCTGACGCTCGGGCGAATGAGTTATTTCAGCGACCAGTACGTCAGCATCCGCAGGCTGGCGGAGTAGTAGTCTTCCTGCGGCTGGATATTGTCGTTGACCTGCGCGCCGTTGCCCATGATGGCGTCGCGGATGGCCAGCATGCCCGGCGACAGCATGAAATCGGCCTTGGCGCCGGTCAGCACATCGACCCAGGCGGGGGTGGCCAGCCGGTCGAACTGGCGCCAGTAGGCGACGTAGGGCCCGAGCGACAGGCTGTTGCGCTGCGCCCAGCTGATATACAGCGGTATGCGCACCGCGTCGAAGCTAAAGCGCGACGGCCAGCGATCGGACGGGGCTAAGGCGCCGTCCGCCCGCAGGGTGACCCAATCGGTGGGTAATTGCGGGTCGCCGAAGCGCATCAGCGCCAGTATTTTAATGGAATCGGTGGTTAAATCGTTCCACACCTTAAGATGACCGGCCTGATAAAACGCCTGCCAGGCGGGGAAAATAAAATAAGACGGATTGAGCGTTACCGAACTGGTCTGGTTAAAACCCGAGGCACCGGGCAATAGCAGGCTATACCCGGCGAATTTAATCACATTGTGTTTGATTAACGCCGCCTGCAGCGCGTTGGAGGCGGCGGTATAGTCTGGCTGTTTCCACTTCTCGCCGGCCTGGAGCAGCGCCCAGGCAATCAGGGTGTCCCCATCCGCGGCGTTGTTGAGATCGGACACCGGCGGGGTGGCGGCGGGATCGTAGCGCCAGGAGTACAGGCCGATATCTTTGCGGTACAGATGCTGGTTGGTCCATTTCAGCAGGGTATCGAAAGTGGCGCGGTCATTATAGTTAACCGCCAGCAGCATGGCGTAGCCTTGCCCTTCGGTATGGCTGACATTGTGGTTGCCGGTATCGATAATGCGCCCTTCGGGCAGCATATAGCGGCTTTTATAATGCTGCCAGCCGGCGCTGTCGGCCTGCGCCGCGCCCGTCAGCAGTGCAAAAACCAGACCAAGCAGCAGCGAGAGATGGCGGGCAAGTTTCATAACGATTTACTACCTTAAAGAGAGTTTTGATAACTAAAGGTCATTATGCCTTTTGCGCTGTCCTGTTGCCAACGCAGCGCGACGTGAGGCTGGCCGCCCTGGGCGGATATCCATTGAGCGTAGGCGCCTTCCAGGATGGCCGCCAGTCCGGCGGTCCATTCTTCTTCCTGCGCGCCGGCGGCGGCGGGAGGTATGGCGTGGTGCGAAAAAACAAGATGGGTTGCGCCGGGCTGCAACCGCACGAAGCCCCAATGGAAATCCGACCATAGCCGATTAAGGCTGTCTTCCAGATCCCCGACCGTTTCGGCATGGGGCAGGGGAAAACGCATGGCCAGCTGATTGCCCATCAGGTTAAGGAACTGGCGGCGGTCTTCATCGCCGGCATTGGCGGCGATGCCGGAAATCATGATATCGAGCAAATCCTGCCAGCCGGGCTGGTACTGCCGCCGACGGAAGTACGCCAGCTCGGGAATGGTGTCAGTGGTATCCTGCATGCTTATTTTTCACCCAATAAATATCTAAAATACACCAGCGCGGTACTCTCGGAGTAATCGCCGAAGGTGTCGTAGCCCACCTGTCCGCCCACGGACATGTTGGGATTGATTTTATAGCTGCCGTTGGCGTGTACATTATAACTGACGCCGTTTTCATTGCGGGCGTCGTAATAGGCCGAATCGACGGACCCTTTGGCCACCAGTGTTTCCAACGCGGTTTGCAGCGCCGGATTATTGGGATAATAGGCGCTTTTATCCTGTGCATAGGACTGATAGCCCACCGATCCGCCCAGCGTCAAATCCCAGTCGTCATACTTTTGGGTGTAATCCACCGGCAGCGAGACGCTGATATAGTTTTGCGGGCTGAAGTAGCCCCCCTGGCCATAGCTGTAATAACTGAGATTTTTATCATAATCCATAAAGGTAATGTTGATACCGGTCTTCACCTCGCTATGATCCTCGCGTAGCGGGCGTACGTAGAATCCCGCCGAGGAAGTGATACCGGTATTACCGGGGATATTGTCGCCCTGGTAGCTGTAGCCGCCGACGCCGGCATACAAACCCGCGTCGCCGTCATCATAGGAGTACTGGACGCCGCCGCCGTTTTTGGTCACCTGCCCCCATTTTTTACCGCTGATCTTATCGCGGGTGCCGACATAAGAAAGCAGGCTGTCGGTGACCGCGCGCCGTTCAGCGGTAAAAATCAGCTTACTGAAATTGGTCAGGCTGGGCGACCACTGGAAACCGCCCACCAGCGAACTCAGATCCTCGCCTAGCGGGGTGGTGCCGATATCGGCTTTATAGCTGTCGCCGCTGAGCGCCAGGTTGACCTCCACGCCGGAGGCCTGCTGCGAACCGGATGAATCGGCGACGTAATCGCCGGGATTGACGGTGGATGCGGCATCCGAGGTGGAGGCTGTGGTGGTGGTGGTACTGCTTTGCGTACCGTCGGAATTCGTGGTGGTGGAGGTGGTGGTGGTCGACGTGGAGGCGCCGGCGGCGGCGGTGGCGTTATCTTTGGCGTTTTGCACCATAAGTCCCTGCTGCAGCGCGCCGGTGCCGAAACGGTTGCTTACCGAGCCGCTGGTGGAGCCGGAATTTAACGAGACCGGCGTGACCGATAGCTTCAGCCGCGAGCTGTCGAACGGTACGCCGGAGAGCACCAGCGGCGCCTTGATTTCGGTCAGGCCGCTCAGGCCGCTTTCGCCGTCGCGGCTGCGGATCCCCACATCGCCTTCGACCCAGGTGGCGGTTTTTTGCTGTTCCTGATCGAGCAATTGGTTGATTTGTTTCAATGTGCGGTCTTCGGGTGTGTCAACGCTGGCGGTAGCCATTGTCAAGCCGGTCAGCGGCAGCGGCGACACGCTATCGGAACGCTGCCATGGCAATACGGTGCCGTAGGCGGAGGCGGTACGCGGCGCGGCGGCCGCGGTTTTATTAACGAAAGGATTATCGGCGGTTTCCAGCCCGCCGACCACCGGCGCGCCGCCGGTACCGGCGGTATTGAGGCCGATGACCCGGCCTTTGGCGGAACGCAGCAGGGCGATGGCCTGCTGATGATCGCCCGCCGCTTCCGCAATCCGCGCCTCAAGCACCATGCGATCCACCGAACGCGGACCCTGCATGCCGGCCACCAGCCGTTTGGCGCGGCCGATATCGCCCTGCGCCAGCGCGGCGTTGGCGGCGCCTTCGCGGGCGCCTTCGTTTTGCGGTTCGCGCACCAGCACATAATCATAGACCCGCGCCGCCTGCTCGTTCATTTTGCCGGACTGGTAGAGGCGCGCCATGGCCAGCATCAGATCGACGTTCTGCGGATCGCTTTGCATCGCCACGATAAGCTTATCATAGGCCGCCGCGTATTGGCCGCGTTCGCGCAGCTCATCCGCCTGGTTAATCACCGAACCCTGGCGAATGCGGCTCAGCTCCGCCGGCGTGCTGCTGGCCACGATGCGCGGATTATTCATCCAGGCTTCCGCCTCGGCGGTCAGTCCCGCCTGGTTCAGCACCCCCACCTGGGCGGCATAATCACCGGCATTGCCGTTAACGCCGGCGCGCATATTATTGCGCACCAGCGCCACCGCGGCGGCGCTGTCGCCCAAGGTCATCAGATCCTGCGCCAGCTTGCCCACATCGGCCGGCGCCGCGGGCGGTGTTTGCGCCAGGGCGCGCAGGGTATTTAACGCCGCCGTGCGGTTGCCCTCCTGGATATAACGCTCGGCCCCCGCCATCTGCTGGTTAAAATTGACCCGCACGGCCAGGTCACGCATGGCGCGGTTGCGCCGGCTTTCGGGAATGTAGGCCAGCAATTGAGACGCCGCGGCCCAGCGCTGGGTTTCGCTGGCAAACAGGGCGGCGGCGTAAAGATTGTCCGCCGGCGCGCCGCGTTGGCCGGCGGCGGCCATCATGGCCTGCGCCTGGGCGCTGTCTCCCTGTTTTTGCAGGATGCGCGCCATATCCAGGCGTACCCAGATATTGGACGGTTGTTTTTCCAGCGCCTGGCGCAGCACTGCCAGCGCCCGCGGCGAATCGCCCGCCTGCATCGCCTGCGCGGCCTGGCGGCGCAAGGGGTCGACGTTGACGCCGCCCGCCGCCACCTGCGGGCGCTTATCCGCCGGTATCGTTTCCAGCACCTGTTGCGCGTCGGCGGTTTTATTGGCCTGGCGCAGGGTGTAGTACAGTCCCAGCTTGGTATCGGTATTTTGCGTATCCTGGGCCAGCGCGGCGCGATAGGTTTGCTCCGCGCCGGCCAGGTCGCCACGGCGGCGTAATACGTCGGCGCGAAACAGTTCCGCCGAGATGCCTTTGCTGCCTTCCGCCTGCGCCAGCGGCTCACTGAGCGTCAGCGCCGTATTCAGGTCGCCGGACGATACGGCGCCTTTGGCCTTGTTCAGTTCGCCGTAAAAATGCGCGTCCTTGGCAAGCGCCGCCCATTGGGCGCTGTTGGGTCCGCCTTGCTTCATCGCCTGGTTAAGGTAGTTTTCCGCCGCGCTGAAATCACCGCCGCGCATGGCGATATAACCCAATCCCGCCAGGGCGTCGCCATCGTTGGGATTGGTGGTCAGCACCGCCTCGAACCGGCTGCGCGCCGCCGCGAGGTCGCCGCTGTTCAGGGCGGAGTAGCCCTGTCCTTTCTCAGCCCCGCCCACGCTATCCTGGAAATGGCGCAACACAGCGCCGTCGCTGGGGTGGCGTTGCATATAATCGTCATAGGCGCTTTTGTCCTCCGGCTGCGGCGCCATCCAGAGCAGCGCCTGGCGCAGGGCGTTGTCCGCCGCCTTGTTATTGGCCGCCATCGGCGACAACAGGCCGACCCCTTCGCGACGGGTGTTTTCGTCATAGGTGAGGATCCTGCCCAGCGCCAGCCTGGCGGCCGCATCGGACGGCTGCTGGCTGACGCGGCCGCGCAGGCCGGCGATGGCGTCCGGACGCGACGCCGGAACCCCGGCCAGGGTTTCGTAATACTCTACCGCCAGGCTATCCAACGGCTGGCTGCCCTGGAACAGGGTCCGGTAACTTTCAATGGCGCGGGCCGTATTGCCCTGCGCCGCCAGTTGCCGGGCATTGGCGAGCTGGGTGGGCGAAATGGTTTGCAGCACGCTGGCGCTGTCGAGGTTTTGCAGGCGCGCGTCGCCGGGGGATGCCTTGACCAGCCGCTGGCGCCATTTCTGGGAT
Organism: Acerihabitans sp.; assembly: GCF_036398755.1. Classification (NCBI taxonomy): domain Bacteria; kingdom Pseudomonadati; phylum Pseudomonadota; class Gammaproteobacteria; order Enterobacterales; family Pectobacteriaceae; genus Acerihabitans; species Acerihabitans sp. The sequence continues at coordinate 20,596 of NZ_DASWOM010000064.1, forward strand.
TCGGCCTTTTGCCCGTCGCGTAACGCGTAAAGCGAAAGCAGATACAGGGCGTCGGCGTTATTTTCATCCACCGCCAGGATTTTCTGCAAGGACTCCTGGGCCAGTTCGTTATGGGCTTTTTCGTGCCAATAGGCCGCCTGTTGCAGCAATGCGTTGATCGCCGGGCTGTTATCCGCTGCCTGCGCCAGGGCGGAAAACAGCGACAGGCCCGCCAGGCCGGCGGCATACAGCGTCTTTAAGTCTTTTTTTATGTGGCGTTTCATTTTCTTTTACCCATATGGCCCAGTCAGGCAACACATCGTGTCGATACGGCTATTTATTCGCGCTATTGGCCAGGCGTTTAGCCGCATGCCGCGCCAGCAGAACGTAAATACAACTTCCTATCAGTACCGCGAATACCAGGCCACTTAAGGAAAGGAAAATAATATGCTGATTGGCGTACCAGATAATCATCATGTACCAGGGCATCTCCCCGCTGGGGTATTGGCTGCCCACGGTAAAGCTTTTTACCCCGTTTTCCGCGTTTATCACCGCAATATCGCCGCGGATCCCGGCATTGACGGCCGGTACCTGTAAATCAGCGTTGATATGCGTCAACTGATCGGCGTCGGTCGCCGTGGCCATCACCACCACCCGGTTGCCGGCCCAGGGCGAGGCAAAACTCAGGAATCCCCGCCAGGCGTCGGTGGAGGCCAGGTAACGGTCCGCTTCCACGCCCTGGCGGAAGAACCGGCCGGTAAAATAGCCCTTCAGGCGGGTGGTAAACGTTTCTTGCCTGACCGTGAGCAGCCCGTTGCGCATTTCGTAAGGCGACCCGGCCAGCAAGTCGCCCACCAGTTCGGTCTGCTTGAGCGAGGCGAAGGCGAGGATGTCTTTATCCGCCAGGGGCGCGCCGCCGGCGTCAGGGTCTTGCAGGCCCAGGCGCACATCCACGTGGTTAAGCGGGATGCCGGTGGCGTTGCCGGCGCGGGCGGCCATCGCCAGCAGCGTGGCGATTTCACCCGCCTCCGGTTTGGCCGGCAACAGCATGACCGTTTGGGAAAAATCCGCCATGCGGCTAAAGGGAAACGACGCGCCGACGTAATAGGACAGGTTGGGCAATAGCGTAAAATGGTGCGTGCGGCTCAGGTCGATGGTCGAATCCGGATCGATGCGGCTTTTGATATTGTTACTGGTCAGCAGGCTACAGGGCGCGTCGGCCTTGGGCTTCAGGGCGAAATAAAATTCCATCTGGTTGTCGCCGTATATCAGGTAAGGCGCCAACTGGAGGGTGAAGGTTTCCTGGCGGGTATCGCCGCCCAGCATGCGCCAGGCGGACTCCACCAGCCCATGTTTGTTTACCGGTAAACTGTGCAGGAAGGTGCCGTTAAGCGTAATGCTCAATTGCGAAGCATTTTCGTCAATCCAGTTTTCGGTGGGAAAACGATAGTCGATTTTCACCGGGATGAAATCGCCATCCCACATAAACAGATCCGGCGCGGCGCGAAAGCCGATGCGGATGCCGTCGTGGTACAGGCCGTTGGTGGTCAGCAACTCCGAGTTTTGCGCCAGATCTTTCAGGTAGACCGGCTTGGTGGTGTCAATCCAGCGCGGCGCGTCATAGGGCTGGCGTAAGGGAATGGTCTGGTTTGGCACCGCGATGACATCCTGTCTGGCCGGCAGCGGCGACGAAATCAGGCGATAGGCCGCCTGGCGCAGTTCATTGCCGTTGCGCCCCACCACCAGCAGCAGTTTATAGACCGGATTGAGCGGATTATCGATCATTTGCAGCGTGGGGCCGCTGACCTGCGGCAAGGTAATATCGGCGATTTTTTCGCCGGGCTGGCCGAACAGGATGCCGTTTTGCGTCGGCAGTTCGTTCAGGTGTACCGGGAAGTCCATATTACGGTAGCTGGACAATACGCCAAAATAGGACGCCAGCATGCCGGCGGCCGCCACCGCGTCGGATTTTACCGTCTGGCCGAAGATAAACGCCACCGACGAGCCTTTCATCGACAGCGGATCGTAAAACGGACGCGGGAAATGGCTTAAATCGCGGCCGATATCCAGTATCTGGCTGCTGAGCTGCAAATGGCTGGTGGGCAGGATGGTCACCCAATATTTGTCCGACAGATCCCGTTCGCAGGTCAGGGTGTTGTCGTCATTGACGCTAAAACTCAGGTTATTATTACTGACGATCATCGCCGCCGGAATGTCCAGCTCGTAGACATTATCCGCGGCGCTGGCCTGGCTAAGCGCCACGTTGCCCAGTTCCTGGCCGTTAAGCATCAGGCGCAGGCTGGTATCGCGGGCGGCCAGGGCCGGGGAGACCTTCAGCGCCAGGAACAGCCGTGCGGTGGTGGCCACCTGATCGCGGGGCAGGGTGAATTCGATGCCGGACTGGAGTTGGCCGCCGCTCAGGGTCAGGCCGTTCGGCTGGCCCATGCCGGCGACGCTGATGGTATCGTCGTTGATGGGGGTGACCTGCGCCGCCTGGCTGTCAACGCTTTGTCCCGGCGCGGCGGCCTGCGGCGCCACGCTTATCACCGGCGGAGGAAAATCCATCGGCAGAGCGCCGGCGGCGGGCGTGCCGGCGGTGGGCGCGGTTGACGGCGCGCTGCCGTCGGGCGTCGGGCCGGCGCCGGAGACGGGCGCGTTGGCCATCGGATCGGCACCCGCGGACTGAGCGCCCTGGTCGTCACTGTCCTGCGCCGCCGGCAACGGCGGCAGATGATAAACCGGCGCGTCGGCGGCCTGCGGACTGGCGGCAAAGGCCGACCCGACGCATGCCGTGGCGCCGAGACCTGCGATCAGTAACACAAGGTGGGCTATCTTCCTGATACAAAATGGCATGCAATTTTTTCCGCGTAAGCTTAGGTCGCTTCGCCAGGTCCTGCGGACTTGGCATTCTTTCTTTTTTGGCCGCGCTCTTTCCAGGTGTTGTAAAAAAGCTCGAACACGCAACGGACAATGCTGGCAAACGAGTGCAGCGGCCGATCTTTCGGATAGGGCGGCACAATCCAGGCATCCGCGCGGGCCAGCACCACGCGTACCAGCTCACGTCGTTTCTCCAGCGGCATCGCTTCGAACATCAGGCGAATCACGTTGGCGTCGGCGCCGATCAGGCTGACCGGGATACAGACCGCCCCGGACTGCAGACGCAGCTCCACTTCCTCAATGCGGTCGTTTTGATAGCGATCGTCCGGGGTCACCAGCTTCATCCCGCCCATGGAAAGGTCCAGGGTTTCGGTGCGTACGGAAATACCGCTGGCGTAATGAATAATGGCGGGCATGCTGACATCGATACGGATGGTTTTGCGGATTTGGCGCGTTTCCTTGGCCACCGCAATCGCCGCCAGCAAAATGATGACGCTCAGGGATGCCCAGATGACATTGAGCAAAATAACCCGCGGGTCGACGTTGAAATAATCATGCATCACCGCGCGCACCACGCCGGCGGCAATGCCGATGCCCAGCAATACCGCCACGATCAGGTGCGGCTTGACGATATGGAAATCAAAGAAGCCGACATCCAGCAGGCCGCCTTTATCGGTGACGTTGAATTTACCGTGTTTAGGTGAAATAAGGGTCAGCAGGGTGGGGATGACTAAATGGAACGCCATCGTCGTTTCGTAGATTTCACCCCAAAAGGTATAGCGAAAGCGACCGTTCATCCGGGAATTGAGATAGATTGCCAGGAACAGATGCGGCAAGACATAGGCAAAAATAGTGCTGGCGGACGAGGCGATGATGTTTTGGTTAAACAGCAAATAGGCCAGCGGCGCGGTCAGGAACGCCACGCGCGGCAAGCCGTACTGAAAATGCAGCATGGCGTTGAGATAGCATAAGCGCTGCTGCCACTTCAGGCCGCGGCCGAAAAGCGGGTTGTCCAGGCGGAAAATCTGGGTCATGCCGCGCGCCCAGCGGGTGCGCTGGATAACATGCAGCCCCAGGCGCTCGGTGGCAAGACCGGCCGCCAGCGGGATGGAGAGGAACGCGGAGTTCCAGCCCAGCCGCTGGAGCTTCAGGGCGGTATGGGCATCCTCGGTAACGGTTTCCACCGCGAATCCGCCGATTTCTTCCAGCGCGCTGCGGCGGATTACCGCGCAGGAGCCGCAAAAGAAGGTGGCGTTCCAGTTATCGTTGCCCTGCTGCACCGGCCCGTAGAACAGCGCGCCTTCATTGGGAATATCGCGCGCCGCCGACAGGTTGCGCTCGAACGGGTCGGGCGAATAGAAATGGTGGGGCGTTTGGATAAGCGCCAGGCGATCGTCTATTAAAAAGCTGCCCACGGTAGCCTGCAGGAAACCGCGGGTGGCGACATGGTCACAGTCGAATACACAGATATACTCGCCTTTGGTCACCGTCATGGCGTGGTTAAGGTTACCGGCCTTGGCGTGCTTGTTATCATTGCGGGTGATATAGCCCACCCCCGCATCGGCGGCGAATACCGCGAATTCGTTGCGTTTGCCGTCGTCGAGAATATAGATTTTCATCTTGTCGCGCGGGTAGTCGATGCACTGCGCGGCCAGCACGGTGTCGCGCACCACGTCCAGGCTCTCGTTATAGGATGGCACATACACGTCCACCGTCGGCCATGTGGCCGGGTCGTCGGGCATCGGCTCTATTTTACGTTTTAACGGCCAGGTGGTTTGCAGATAGCCGAGCACCAGGATTACCCAAGCGTACATTTCCGCCATAAATAGGCCGATGCCTAATACCGCCTCAATCACCGAATTAAAATGCAGCGTTTCGGTGGCGCGCCAATAGATATAGCGGGTGGACATCAAAAAAGACATCACCACCATGATGACGCTGATTAAATGGCTTTTATTCACGCCCAGCAGCAACATCAGCCCGATACTGAACAGACCGAAGATGTATTGCTTGTCGCTATCCATCGGCGTGATGATAATCAGCACCGCCACCGGCAGTAACAGTAAAAGCAGTAGGGAAAATATAAGCTTATTCATGCCTGGTCCTGTGCTTATTATTTAATGCCATGATTAGGCATGGCATAAAATTCGCCGTCGCCAACTTTCACTCCGACAATAGCGGCGACCTTTTTGCTGATAAGTTCTATATCAAACGCGGCGGCGGACACCGGGCTGAATTCAATGATTGAACGCTGCGACGCATTGGCCTCCGGCACGCACTCATCACGGTGGATGATGCCTAATAACCGGTCGCCAAGGCGTTGCTCAAAAAATTGCGAGACGTCCCGGCTTAAATTGCGGCGCATATCACTTTGATTAACAACATAATATTCACCCAGGCGGCTATTCATCGGCGCGCCGAGAAATTTATGGTTTTCCATTTGCGGTAGTAAGGAGAGGGAGGCGGTATCCGCCAGCATCACCACGATATGCAGATCCGCGAACGATTGGACGGCTTTTAATGCCGCAACCGGACCGGGAGGAAAATCGGCGATGACCACCAGGCCGGGGTAATTCAGTACCGTGCTCAATCCCCGCAGCAGGAAATGCGGATCGCGGCTGACGGCGGTTTCAAACGCCAGGCGCTGTTCTTCTTCCACCTCGCCATAGGGCAGGACAAACAGATTGGCGTCGGCTTTGAGGATAAACTGACTCCAGTCCACCGCCGTGGTGGCCTGGGCCACATAACCCCGGGTATCGGAAATCGGCACGCCAAAATGCAACCGCAGCGCGTTTTGCACATCAAAATCAATTACCAGCACCTTGCTGCCGCTACGGGCCAGGGCATAGGCAAGATTGGCGCTGACGGTCGTTTTACCCACGCCGCCCTTCGGCGAACAGACACAGACTAACGGCATAAAGCAATATTCTCTAAAAGAAGTGAAAGGGGCGTATCCCGACCCGGCAGCGTCGCCGACGCGGGAGATTTCCGGTTAAATAGGCGGTTAAACGGCATGGCGCTGGCCGAAACCCGAGCCGATAACGCCTCCGGGGAGGGGGCCGGGGCCGCTTGACCTTGGTGCCCATCGCCGAACAGCGGCGCCCGGGCGGGTTGACCTTGGCGTCCATCGCCAAACAGCGGCGCCTGGTCGGGGTGGCCTTGGCGCCCATCGTCGAACAGCGGCGCCCGGGCAGCGGCCAGCTCCTGCTGTATGGCGTTAAGAAATGCCGCGCCCGCGTGCGCGTTACCGGCGGGCGTCGCGGCGGCGGGCGATGCATGGGATGTCGCCGGCAGCGCCTTGCCGACCGCGCTCATCAAGGGAGAGGCATAGACTGGCGACGCGGGAAAGACTTGCGGCTGATAATGGGCGTTAACGGCGCCAATGTCCTGATGAATATCGCCGCCCGCGCCCGGCTGTTGCGCCGCGGTCGGTGCTCCCAGCGGGGAGGCGTTAAATTCTTTTTGCGAAACCGGGGTGGGGATCGGCTGCGTGGAGCGGCCCTGTTCCAGAGGATGGAATGGTTCATCGGCCGTGGCCACCTGGTTTATGATCGCCCAATGATGCGAAGAAATATTAGGATTGCTTTCAGCGATTTCTTTATAATCAATGTCTTCCATATTGAGCTTTTCTTTGAACCGCTTAATATCATCGTAATTATTCATTGCAACCTCACCGGATAAATTTGCGCGACATCTCTTGGAACGCGTTATCTTATGAACAAGAAGGCGCCCGCAGGTAGTGTTAGTGGTGGTAATGGATCTCGAACGTGGCGCAATGAAATGAATTAGAAAGTCATTAAAACAAACTAATACAAGTTTCTAATTTTTACAAAGTTAAATCAAATGAAACACATTGCGCTGCGGTAAAATCCGGGTCCCGCGTCGGTTGCCGCAGGTCGCTGAAATCATGTTCTCAAGCCCCGGCATAGGGCGACACATAATAAAATCGACGGCAAATAACGATATCATTATGATTTGTGCCCGTTATTTCTTTCGTGACGCCGCCGAAAAATGCTAAAGAATATGTAATGTCTCGTTAAAAAATAGGCCGGGACACCGGCAAAAAATTGATGTATGGCACGGACGGCATTTTACACAGCTGTCGTTGCTCTTGCCAGCGCCATGACGATAGGGATATGCCGGGGTAAAAGTTAAATTAACTGCGCCAATGGCCGCCTGAATCGCCACGAATCAGAATATTCCTAGGTTAAATGTTGGCATTATAAGCGGGCTTCGCCGATACGCGTTAATGAGACGAAATGCCTGTTTTAAAGAATAAAACCCGGCGTGAGATAGTATATATTAGTATGCTGAAAATCGCCTTACCGCCGGCCCGGCGATTTTTCGTTGTCCTCATCAAAAAATTTGCGCCGTACAGCCGGCGTCATGGCTTCCCGCGTTAACCGGGTAACCGTCCCGCCGGATAGTGGGCACTACGGCTCGAGCTGAAAAATGCCTTGGAGAACAGTTTGCGGATCAGACGTTCATTAACGATTAAACAAATGGCTACGGTGTCAGGCGTGGCGCTGGTGACTATTTGCATATTCATCGTGATCCAGCTGTTCCATTTTGTGCAGCAGCGCCGTGAAGACTATGCCCAGCAGCTGCAAAATATAGCCATGTCGGTGCGTCAGCCTTTATCGAGCGCGGTATTAAAAGGCGACGTGCCGCAGGCCGAGCGTATTCTCGCCACCCTGAAGCCGGTGGGCATCCTGAGCCGGGCGGATGTGGTGCTGCCGGACGATTTCCAGGTGCTGCACGCGGATTTCCCGCCGGAGCGGCCGGTGCCGGACGCGATCGCCCGCCTGTTCCGGCTGCCTGTGGAAATCTCGGTGCCGCTGTATGCGCTCCCCCGGCCATCGCATCCGCGCGCCCTTGCCTCGCTGGTATTGCAAGCCGACTCCTACCGGCTCTACCAGTTTATCGCCAGCGCATTTTCCACCATGATATCCACCTATCTTCTGCTGGCGCTGGTGCTGACGGTATCCATTACCTGGTGTATTAATCGCCTGATGGTCCATCCACTGCGCGAAATCGCCCGCGAACTGGAAACGCTGTCGCCGCAGGACATCGCGCGCCACCAGCTTTCGCTGCCGGATATGCATCGAGACGACGAGCTGGGCGTACTGGTGCGCAGCTATAATCGCAACCAGCAGACGCTGGCCGGCATGTTCGACGACCTTAACCGGCTGTCGACCCGCCATGCCGAAACGGCGTTGCCGAATAAAAATCTGTTTACCGCCATGCTGGATTCGCGCATGGCCCTTTGCAAAGACCCCCAGCAATATTGCCTGCTGGTGATAAGCATCGGCACATTGCAGGAAGCGACCGGCATCCTGACCGAGGCGCAACGGGGCATTCTGCTGATGACGCTGACCCGGCAGCTGAAGCGGCATCTTAACGATCACCGCTTTCTCGGCCAGCTCAATCACAATGAATTCGCGCTTTTCGATCATGGTCTGCATAACGCCTATGAAGGCATGCAGCTGGCGCAGGGCATAATGAACAGCATCAATGCGCCGCTGACCATCGGCAGCCTGTCCCTGCGTCCCGCCGCCAGCATCGGCATTGCCCTCAGGCAGCGCAATGATGAGTCCGCGCATCAATTGCTGCGTCGCGCCACCTCCGCCATGATGCTGGCCCATGACAACGGCAAAAATCAGATCCTGTTTTTCGAGCCGAAGCTCACCGCCATGGTCCACCGGCGCATGACGCTGGAAAGCACCATCCTGGAAGGCATTGAGCAGGGGCGCTGCGCATTATTCTTCCAACCGCAGGTGGATATCCGCGACCAGCGCTTGATTGGCGCGGAAGTGTTGCTGCGTTGGCGCCAGGATGACGGTACGTATTCGCTGCCGTCGGATTTCATCAGCGGCGCCGAAGAGATTGGCGCGATGGGACCGCTGGGCAATTGGGTGCTGGAAGCCTCCTGCCAGGTCCTCGCCCAGTGGCGGGAACGCGGTTCAAGGCTTCAGCTGGCGGTAAACCTGTCGGCCAAACAGCTGCAGGACTCGAAGCTGGTCCCCTTTCTGAAAGTACTGCTGGACCGGTACCAGATCGCGCCCGCCCAACTGGTGCTGGAAATCACTGAAACCGCGCGCATTACCGAATTCGAGCACTCCCTCGATCTGCTGCGGCAAATGCGCGATCTGGGGATTCTGATTGCGTTGGATGACTTTGGCATGGGGTATTCAAGCCTCTATTATCTGGACCGGTTGCGTAACCTGCCGATTGATTTACTGAAAATCGATCGGAGTTTTATTGAAAAACTGCCGGAGGATTTGGTGATGCTGCGCATTGTCAGCGCCATTGCCCAGGTACTGACGCTGCCGGTTATCGCCGAAGGCGTGGAAACCCAGGCTCAGCTGCAATGCCTGCTGGAACATAAAATTAATTGGGGGCAGGGTTATCTGTTCTCCGAGCCGTTGCCGCAGGGTGATTTTGAGCAGCGTTTCCTGCACCTTGCCGCCATCTGATCCCCGTTGGGGCGAGGTAAAATCGCCCGCGTCCGGTTACTTTAGTTTCTAAAGTCTAACTGAAGCGTTTCATTTCTAATTTCTCCCCGAAGCCTGCCGACAACCCCCGCGCGGTGGTGTATTGGTATTTCGAGATATGTAATTAGTTATCAAATCATTAATATTCTCGCTACATACCTTACTCACCTAAACGCGTAAATCTAACAAATAAGGTTGTCGTATGACATTCAACCCGTTTAAAAGTCTTTATCTTCAGGTCCTGGTGGCCATTGCGGTGGGGGTTTTGCTGGGGCATTTCTATCCGGCGCTTGGCGCGGACATGAAACCCTTGGGCGATGGTTTCGTAAAGTTAATCAAGATGATAATCGCGCCGGTTATCTTTTGCACCGTGGTCACCGGTATCGCGGGCATGGAAAGCCTGAAAGAAGTGGGCCGCACCGGCGCTGTGGCGCTGCTGTATTTTGAGGTTGTCAGCACCATAGCGCTGATAATCGGCCTTATCGTGGTGAACGTGGTGCAACCGGGCGCCGGTATGAATATCGATCCGGCCACGCTCGATGCCAAGGCGGTGGCGGTGTATGCGCAGCAGGCGGAGCAGCAGGGGCTGGTGGCGTTTTTAATGGATATCATTCCGGCAAGCGTGATTGGCGCCTTCGCCAGCGGCAATATCCTTCAGGTTTTGCTGTTTGCGGTGCTGTTCGGTTTCGCCCTCCACCGCCTGGGTGAGAAGGGCCTGGTGATTTTTAATGTCATCGACAGCTTTGCCAAGGTGATTTTCGGCATTATCAATATGATTATGCGTCTGGCGCCGATTGGCGCATTCGGCGCCATGGCCTTTACCATCGGCAAGTATGGTTTGGGATCGCTGATACAGCTCGGACAGCTTATCGCCTGTTTCTACCTGACCTGCATCCTGTTCGTCGTCGTGGTTCTGGGGACGATTGCGCGGGTCACCGGGTTTAATATTTTCCGTTTCATCAACTATATAAAAGAAGAGTTGCTGATTGTGCTCGGCACCTCCTCCTCCGAGTCGGCGCTGCCGCGGATGCTTGATAAAATGGAGCGCGCCGGCTGCGAAAAATCGGTGGTGGGCCTGGTGATCCCCACCGGCTATTCGTTTAACCTCGACGGCACCTCCATCTACCTGACCATGGCGGCGGTGTTTATCGCCCAGGCCACCAATAGCCATATGGACATTATTCATCAGGTAACCCTGCTGGTGGTGCTGCTGCTGTCGAGCAAAGGGGCGGCGGGCGTTACCGGCAGCGGCTTTATCGTCCTGGCCGCGACCCTGTCGGCGGTCGGCCATTTACCGGTGGCGGGGCTGGCGCTTATCCTGGGCATCGACCGTTTTATGTCCGAGGCCCGCGCGCTGACCAATCTGGTGGGCAATGGCGTCGCCACTATCGTGGTGGCCAAGTGGTGCGATCAGCTCGATGAAAAGCAACTGAAGGCGGCGCTTAAACCCTCGCCCTCCGCCTCCGCAACCTGATCGCGTACTGGTGTTTTCATGACCCTTTTGCCGGCCGGCGCAACGCGATACGGCCGGCAATACCTTGTTACGCCTATTATTATCCCGCAGGGCCCCCAGGCAGTACTATTTTATGCCGTGCCGTGACATCCGCAAAGGTCTGCGGTCTAACAACATGGTACACTTTGCGTCACGCATTTTTCCGACGGAAAAGATACTAATCGATGGAACGCACGGTAAACCGTCTGAGTGAGATTACACATTTTAATGGGCAGTTATTGAGTAGGGGTTCACATGCAGGGCACCGGAATTCGTCTTTTCATGAGTGTAGTGTTACTGGCGACGGTGGGTGGCAATGTTCAGGCAGAAGCATTACAACCCGATCCCGCCTGGCAACAGGGCAAACTCAGTAATGGCTTCTCCTGGCAAGTATTGGCGACACCGCAACGGCCGAACGATCGTATTGAACTGCGCTTGATGGTAAACACCGGCTCGCTGGCTGAAAACGCACAGCAGACCGGTTTTGCGCGCCTGCTTCCACGCCTGGCATTGACGCACAGTGATAACTTTTCCTCCGCGCAGCTGAAATCACTCTGGCAACAGGGCGTGGATCAACAGCGTCCGCAGCCGCCGGCCATCATTTCCTACGATTACACCCTCTACAGCCTGAGCCTGCCCAACGGCCGTCCCGATTTGCTCAAAGAGGCGCTGAAGTGGATGATGAACACCGGCGGTCATTTAACCATCAGTCCGGCCACGCTGCATGCCGCGCTGCAAGGGAACGATCCGGTGACGACCGCGCCCGCCAATGCCGGCAGCCCCTGGTGGCATTACCGGCTCAAGGGCTCGGTATTGCTGGCCCACGATCCGAGCCGGCAGGCGGCCGCGCCGGTGAGCGGCCAGCAGCTGCAGCAATTCTACCAGCGCTGGTATACGCCGGACGCCATGACGCTGTATGTGGTGGGCAACGTCGACAATCGCGGGCTGAACGAACAGATCGTCAAAACCTTTTCATCCCTTAAGGGCAAGCGCGATACGCCCGCCACGCTGCCGGCGCTGTCGCCGCTGGTGGCCCAGCCGGTCAGTTTGATGAGCGAGGACGCCCGGGAAGACAGCCTGAAGCTGGTATGGGATACCGCCTGGCAGCCGATCCGCGACTCGCGTTCCCTGGATCGCTACTGGCGCAGCGATTTGGCGCGCGAGGCGCTGTTCTGGCATGTCCAGCAGGCCATGAAAGACAGCAACCTGAAGCAAACCAATCTGCGTTTCGATTGTAATGTGCATTACCAGCGCGCGCAGTGCGCCGTGCATATGGACACCCCGACCGATAACCTGACGGCGGCGATGACCTTTGTCTCCCATGAGCTGGCGAACCTGCGCAACAACGGCCTGAGCAAGGCGGAGTTCGACGCGCTGATGGCGCGTAAGACCGGGGAACTGGGCACCCTGTTTGCCACCTACGCCCGCACCGATACCGACATTTTGATGAGCCAGCGACTGCGTTCGCAGCAAAATGACGTGGTGGATATTGCGCCGGAGCAGTACCAGAAGCTGCGTAATGCCTTTTTGTCCAGGCTGACGCTGCAGATGCTGAATGAGGAGTTGCGTTCGCAGTTATCGCAAAACGCCACGCTGGTGCTGATGCAGCCCAAGGGCGAGCCCGAAGTCAATATGAAGACGCTGCAGGAAACCTACGAGCATATCATGGCGCCGGGGCCGCAGCCGGCCGCCGTTGACGAGAGCAAACCGGAAGTCACTGATATTCCGCCGCAGTCCTGATACGCGCCGGCCAAGGATTGATACCACCCCGCCGCGGTCCTGACAACGGCCGGCCGGGGAGGGATTTCTGGCGGCGCCCGCGGACATGATGGCGGCGATAGCCATGGAAGGACGCTCGCCGCCTCAGGCGGAATGGGCTTATTCAGGCATGGCGTCGCGGGGAATAATGGCCCCGCGGTACTGGATCACCGTACTGGCGGTAAGATGGCCGCGTCTGGCCGCAGAGACCGCATCGCCGCCGGTCAGGCGCACGGCCAGGTAGCCGGCGCTGAATGAATCGCCCGCGGCGGTGGTATCGACCACTTTTTCCTTCGGCAGTTTGATCGCCGGCACATCCAGCAGTTCGCCTTCCTGCGTGGACACCAGGCAGGACTCGGCGCCGCGCTTGATGACAATCTCCCGCACGCCCCAGCCGCGGGTGCGCTGAATCACCTCGTCCACCGGCTGTTTACCCCACAGCATATCTTCATCATCCAGCGTCAGGAAGGCGATATCGGTGTGCGCGAGGATATCCCGATAGGCGCTTTGGGTTTCTTCCCGGCTCGCCCACAGGCGCGGACGATAGTTATTGTCAAAGATCACCTTGCCGCCGTTATCCCGGCAGGCCTTCAGCAGCGCCAACAGGCGTTGGCGGCTTTCGACGCTCAGGATGGCGATACTGATGCCGCTTATATAGAGGTAATCGAAGCCGGCCAGCGCCTGGCAGATGCGTTCTGTCCCCGCGCTTTCCAGCCAGTAGCGGGCGGCGGCTTCGTTACGCCAGTAATAGAATGTGCGCTCGCCGGTGTCGTCGGTCTCGATGTAATACAAGCCCGGCAAACGGTTATCCATGCGCTGGATAAGATCGGTCTTCACCCCTTCCCGCCGCCATGCGCCAATCATGTCTTCGCTGAAATTGTCGGTGCCAAGGGCGGTGACGTAATGCACATCCAGCTCGGCCGGTTTGACCAGCCGAGCAATATAAACCGAGGTATTCAGCGTGTCGCCGCCAAAGCCGCGTTTAACATCGGCGCCTTTTTGCGACAGTTCAATCATGCATTCGCCGATAACGGCAATGTTTTTGGTTGTCATTTACTGCGAGCCTGTATGAATAAAGTGAATAGAAAGGGGTCAAGACACTTAGTCTCACTAGATTGGCGGTCTCAGTCAATAGCACTGAAACGATGTTTTAATTTATCATGACCTGGGTCGCTCCCCGGCTGGGCTTAGGCCGCTGGGTTAGCGCGCTTTTTTAGTAACAAATTCAATCATTATCCTACGTAAGGTCAGAAATCCTCAACTATGATTAATGGCATAAGGCCGTTTAATGAGGAATTTTATCACCATGACCCGGACGAAAAAGGCGATTTTAGGTGTTGTATTGTTTCTGCTGGTGGTATTGATTGCCATCGTTATTTTTATTGCCACGTACGACCTGAATCGCCTTAAGCCCAAGATAAATGACAAGGTTACCGCCGAGCTGCACCGGCCTTTTGCCATTAACGGCGACCTGGGCGTACAGTGGTCGCGCCAGCGGGACGAGGCGGGGTGGCGGGCCTGGGTACCCTGGCCGCACCTGCATGCGGAGGATGTGGTGTTGGGCAACCCGCCCGATGTGCCCGGCGATTATACCGCCCGGTTGAAACGGGTGGAGGCCAGCATTTCGCCGCTGGCGTTGCTGCACAAAGAGGTTTACCTGCCGCGCATTACCCTGTTCAGCCCCGACGCCTCGTTGAAGCGGTTGGCCGATGGCAAAAACAATTGGACCTTCAACCTGGCCAATAGCGATCAGCCGCAACAGGATACCCCGCCTTCCGCCTGGTCGTTCAAGGTGGACGATATCGTTTTTGACCAGGGCAAAATTGATTTTCTCGACCCTATCACCAAGGCCGATGTTCATGTGACGGTCAATCCGCTGGGCAAACCTATCGCCTACGCGGAGCTTGCCGGCGCAAGCACCAAGGATAATACCACCCGGGGCGACGCCGCCAGGTCCGGCGACGGCGGCAAAACCACCAAGGCCGATTCCGCCGCCAAGTCCGGCGACGGCGACAAAACCACCAAGGCCGACACCGCCGCCAAGTCCGGCGACGGCGACAAAACCGCCAAGGCCGACACCGCCGCCAAGTCCGGCGACGGCGACAAAACCGCCAAGGCCGACACCGCCGCCGATTCGGATAGCGGCGGCACCCAGGCAACAGCGGCGCGGGGTGCCGACGATTATATCTTTGGCTGGAAGGTGGCCGGTAAATACAATAACGAACCCCTGAGCGGCGACGGCAAAATCGGCGGCATGCTGGCGCTGCGCAGTGCCAACCGGCCCTTCCCGCTGCAGGCGGATGTGCGCTCGGGCGCGAGCCGGGTCAGCCTCCAGGGGACGTTGGAAGATCCGATGAACCTGGGCGGCCTGGATTTGCGGCTGCGGTTGTCAGGGGATAACCTGGGGGATCTTCACGCCCTGACCGGTGTCGTGCTGCCGGATTCCCCGCCGTATTCAACCGACGGTCATTTGATTGCCCATTTCCAGGGCAAGGAACGCGGCCATTTTCGCTATGAAAAATTCGACGGCAAAATCGGCTCGAGCGATATCCACGGTACGCTGGAGTTTGTGCAGGGCAAACCCCGACCTTCGCTGAGCGGCGAAGTGGTATCCAACCAGTTGCGTTTTGCCGATTTGGGGCCGCTTATCGGGGCGGATTCCGGTACCGAATCCGGCAAGCAGAAAGCCAAGACGCAGTCGGTGCAGCCGGCGGATAAAGTGCTGCCCTATGATAAATTCGATACCGCCAAATGGGATACCATGGACGCGGATGTTAAATTCACCGGCAAACGTATCGAGCATGGCAAAAACCTGCCGCTGAGCGATCTTTATACCCACGTTAAGCTCGATAACGGCGTTTTGCTGCTTGACCCGCTGCGGTTTGGCATGGCGCGCGGCACCCTGAACTCCACCATCAGGCTTGAGGGTAACCACTCGCCGATGCGTGGCCGCGCGGATTTGCATGCGCGCGGGCTGCAGCTTAAAGCGTTGTTCCCGGATGTGCAGGCCATGCGCAGCAGCATGGGCCAGTTAAACGGTGATGCGCAGTTTACCGGCACCGGTAATTCGGTGGCCGCGCTGCTGGGCGGCGCCAATGGCGATGTGCGTATCCTGATGAATGACGGCGTTATCAGTCGCAACCTGATGGAAATCGCCGGGCTGAACGTGGGTAACTACGTGGTCGGCAAGCTGTTTGGCGATGAACAGGTGAAGATTAACTGCGCGGCGGCGGATCTGGGCGTGCGCGATGGGCTGGCGACGCCGCGATTGTTTGTGTTTGATACCGAGAACGCGGTGATAAACATCGCCGGCACGACGAATTTTTCCAGCGAACGGATGGATTTGTCCATTAATCCGGACAGTAAAGGGGCGCGGATCGTTACCCTGCGTTCACCGCTGTATGTGCGCGGCACCTTTAAGCATCCCGACGCCGGGGTGAAACCCGGCCCGTTGATTGCGCGCGGGGCTGTGGCGGTGGCGCTGGGCGCGGTACTGACCCCGGCGGCGGCGCTGCTGGCGCTGATATCACCCAGCGGCGGTGAAGAGAACCAATGCGGGCCGATTTTGCAGGAAATGAAAAGCAAAAAATAAACCCGCGGCGCGTTCGCGGCTAAACGGGCTCGCTGAAGGTCAGGCGCCAACTGCCCGGCGAGCCATTGGGTGATATGGCCTGGCGATATGGCACCCCCGCTGGGGTTGATGTCGCCCGGGCGACATATGAAAAGTCCGCTTACCGCAAAATAGCGCAGCTGTGATCCTGAATTTCCTCGGCTGAAGCCATGTTGCCCCGCCACAGGTTACGCTCGCCGGCCAACAGCGCGAAGCCGCCGTCGGCCAGGGGCACCATGGCAAGCGTAAAATGCCCCATATTATCCGCGGCGCGCGGTACTTCCCGCGCCAGCATCAGAAACGGGCTTTGTGCCGTCAGGGCGGCGGCGCTGACGCGTTTCGCCAGGTACGGGTGTCCCATCAGCGGTTCGCCCAGGGGGCGCCATGCGGTGCCGAGGGCGGCGGCTTCGCCGTCAAGCTGACGGCGTACATCGGGCCGCAGGCACGAGATATGGATATGAAGCTGGTTTTGCGTGCGGCCCGAACGGGAGTTAATCGCCAGGGACAGCGCGCTGTCAGGTATCGGCGCGCCGTGTTTTTCGGCCAGAAAGTGGCGTGCCCGCCAGGCGTCTGCAAAGAAGTTGGGGGTCTGGGGCTTGAGTAACGGGGGACTTTCCATGCCGGTCATTTTTTCGGTCGGCATCAGCAAATATTGCAGCGGACCGTTTAAGTCCTTGAGTATCACATATCCCGCCGCCAGGTTAACCTCGGAACAGGGCGCCGGCTGTCCGGTCCGTTGCTGGCCGGGCAGGCATTTCCGACTGACAATCTGCCACAGCGCATCCGGGTTTCCCGCGGGCGCGCGGCTGTAGTAAACGCCGGCGCCGATGGCCGCGATAACCAATAGCAATAACAGCAGGTAATACCGATTCCGTCGCAGATTCATTACCGCCTCTTTATGTCTGCTCACTGATAAAAAAACGGGCCGCATTCCCTGGGAATCCGGCCCGTACGTATCCAGCCGGGCAAACGATAGCCATCATCTGCCGAGGGCATATTTCAGCATTTACAATGACCGGTGCCGGGTCTCGCGCGTGGCCAGCAGGGCCAGCAGCGTCAGGGTCGCCATTGAGGCCAGGTAAATGCCGACGTAGTACAGGCCGTAATGGGCGGTCAGCCAGGTGGCGATATAAGGCGCGACCGAGGCGCCGATAATCGATGACACGTTATAGGAGAACGACGCGCCGGTATAACGCACCTCGGTGGGAAACAGCTCCGGCAGCAGCGCGCCCATCGGGCCGAAGGTGAGGCCCATAATGGTAAAACCGCACAGCAGGAACGCCATTACCAGCCAGATATTGCCCGAGCCCAGCATAAAGGGGAAGACCAGCGCGAACAGGATGATAACCAGCGTGACGGTTATCATGGTCCGGCGGCGGCCGAAGCTGTCGGCCAACTGGCCCGACACCGGCACCATCAGCCCGAAGCCGATGACCCCGACCATCAGCATCAGCAGGAAATCATTACGCGTAATCCCAAGGCCTACCGGTTTTGGCGTGGTACCGTAGGTCAGGGAATAAACGGTCATGATATAAAACAGCGTATAGGTCGCCACCATGATAAATGTGCCGAGCACGGTGGCTTTCAGATGTTTGCTGAACAGGGTGCCGATAGGCATGCGCACCTGCGCTTTGGCCAGGGCTATCTTGGCGAATACCGGCGTTTCGTGCAGGGATACGCGCACATAAAGGCCGATCAGGACCAGGACCGCCGACAGGATAAAGGGCACGCGCCAACCCCAGCTCAGGAACTGCTCGTCGGTCAGCAGCCAGGACAGCGCTAAAAACATGGCGTTGGCAAAAAAGAAGCCGATTGGCGCCCCCAACTGTGGGAACGAGCCGTACAGCGCGCGTTTATGCGCCGGAGCGTTTTCCGTGGCCAGCAACGCCGCCCCGCCCCATTCGCCGCCCAGCCCCAGGCCCTGGCCGAAACGGGCCACCGCCAGCAGTATCGGCGCGGCGATGCCGATGGTTTGGTAGCCCGGCAGCAGGCCGATAAGCACGGTGGAGATGCCCATGGTCAGCAGTGAGGCCACAAGCGTAACCTTGCGCCCGACGCGATCGCCAAAATGCCCGAACAGCGCGGAACCGATGGGCCGGGCGACAAACGCCAGCGCAAAGGTTGCCAGCGATTGCAGCGTGGCGGCGGTGGCGTCGCCCTGCGGAAAGAAGATGTGCGGGAAAACGATTACCGCCGCGGTGGCGTAAATGTAAAAGTCGAAAAATTCGATAGCGGTGCCGATTAAGGACGCCACAATCACTTTACCCCGTGAGTTGACCGGGACGAATGGCGCATTAGGGTCGATGGCTGGTGCGATGGAGGCTGGCATTTTGTTTCTTATTGATCACATTCGTAAAAGAAAGGCATCTTAGACATAGAAAAAAGCATTTTCAATGGCGGATTTTTGACCGCCAGGCGGCTTTGCCGGGTAAAAAGCAGAATATGTGACGCAGTCGCTTGTTTGCAGTGATAACACCGTGCTAAGCGAACGATAACAGAGTTAAACCCTGCATAGGGACCAAATAAAAGCCCAGGGGTAGTGTTATATGCTGGTTTATGGTTGCATTTATGTTAAAGTCAGCGATTATCACTGCCATTAGCGCATTTTATTGAAATAATACACTGCTATTCCGGCGGTAAGCACCATTAGATAGGGCCGCAGGCTCTCCTGCCGTGGCGGCGCCTGGGCGGCGGAGAAGCCGCCGGCCGCCGGCGGTTTGCCCGGGGCGGCATCAAAAAGCGCGGGACCGGCGCCGGCGCCGTGCCGGGCGTGGTTGGCCGGCTGGCCGCTCGGCTCAGGTCGGCTGTCGCCGCCGGGCCGGCGGGTATTTTCCGGCGGCGTTGGGCTGTCGTCGCTCAGGTATTGCGCCGTGGCTATCCAGGCGGCGCAAAATAACGTCAGACGGGCAAAAAAGTAGAAAAACGCCATCAGCCCTATCACCGAGCCAAACGCCGCGCCGGATGGCGAAGTGGCAAGCTTGGGCAGTGTCAGCGTCATGATGATCTTGATGATTTCGAAACCCGCCGCCGCCAGCAGCGCGCCGCGGAACATGGCCTTGCTATGCGGTTTATGTCGCGGGATAACCCAAAAAATCCACAAAAACAGCAGATAGTTAGCCAGTATCGACACGATAAGGGTCACCACCGTCATCACCGGCCGCAGCCATTCGATCGAATCCAGCCCCAGGGCCTTGACGATGCTTTCCTGGGCGGCGCCGGCAATGGAGGTCAGGGACAGGGTGACAATCAGCGCCACGATAAGCCCAATCAGGGAAATCAGATCGCGCAGGTATTTCAGATAGAATTTTTCCTCATCCTGCGGATTGCGCTCCCATTCGTCGCGCAGCTGGGCGCGGATGGCCTCGCGCAGGTTGCCCATCCAGTTCAGTCCCGAATACAGCGCTATCAGCAGCCCGGTAATGCCCACCGTGGTGCGCTGGGCGATGGCGGTCTTGACCGTGGTTTTCAGCGTATCCGCCAGGGTACGGTCGCTGATGCTGTCGGCGATCTTGTTAATCAGGTCGGTCAGGATATCCGGATTGGACGCCAGGAAAAACCCCACCCCGGCGAAGGACACCATTAAAATGGGGATCAGGGACAGGAAGGAAAAATAGGTAATCGCCGCGCCGAACTGGCTGCCCATCCGGTCGTTAAATCGCTCCACGGCACGGATGACATGCGCCACCGCCGGGTATGCGCTGACTTTTTCAATAAGGCGGCCGGAACGAAACGCAACCTTATCGATCTGCTGATTGCCGGTGTGGATATTGCCTAGCAGCGAACCGCCGGAATGCCCGGCGGTCGGAGTTGAAGTCGTCGATTTTTCGGCCATGATCCCTCTCATTGCTTTTGCGATATTAGTTCGCCATGCAATTGATTATAGATAAGGATGGCCAAAAGCGGGACGGACGGTTTAATCCGGCCACAGCCAGGCGGCGCCGCGCACCCCGCTGGAATCGCCGTGCAGCGCCTTGCGCACCGGCGTTTCGCATTCGCCGCCGAACGTCCAGCCTTTAATCAGCGCCGGCAGGGTGCGGTATAAACGATCGACGTTGCTCATGCCGCCGCCCAATACCACCACGTCCGGGTCGAGGATATTGATCACATGGGCCAGCGATTTGGCCAGACGCCGTTCATAGCGGCTAACGGCCATCCCGGCCAGCGCGTCTCCCGCCGCCGCCCGCTGCATAATGTCCACGCCGGTGGACGGCGGTCCGCCGAGGCGCTGGTAGTCGCCGGCGAAACCGGTGCCGGAGACAAAGGTTTCGATGCAGCCCGATTTGCCGCAGTAGCAGGGCACCTCTGCGGCATGGCGCTGTTCATCCACATCCTGCCAGGGCAAGGGGTTATGGCCCCATTCCCCGGCGATGCCGTTGCCGCCGGCATGTACCCGGCCGTTGATCGCAAGCCCCGCGCCGCAGCCGGTGCCGATAATCACCGCAAATACGGTAGCGGCGCCGGCGGCCGCGCCGTCGGTGGCCTCGGATACCGCAAGGCAGTTGGCGTCGTTGGCGATACGCACCGGACGGCCCAGCAGCGCCGTTAAATCCTGGTCGATAGCCCGGCCGTTAAGCCAGACCGAATTGGCATTTTTGACCCGATGGGAAAACGGCGACAGGGTGCCCGGGATACCCATGCCGACGCTGCCCTGCGCGCCGGTCGCCTGTTCCGCCGCCGCCACCAGCGCAACAATGGCGCGCAGGGTTTGGTCATAATCGTCGCGCGGCGTGGGGATGCGTTGGCGGAATATCGCCATTCCATCGTTGTCCAGCGCCACCACTTCTGTTTTGGTCCCGCCCAAATCTATTCCTATACGCACTGTTGTTCCCTCCATTCAATCCGCCGCCGGTCGTCGTGTTCCCGACGCGGCATGAGAGACGTCTCACACATCCACGTCCTGAACCGTTCGATCGATTTGGCTTAATGTACACTCTATTATCATTCCCGTAACACAGCGAAGACGGCATATGAAACCCAGTATTCTTGTCGTGGACGACGATCCCGCTATTTGTGAACTGTTAAACGACATGCTCAGCGAACATGTGTTTACCGTGCACGTCCGCCATCAGGGCCGGTCGGCGCTGGCGCTGCTCGAGCAATCGCCGCAGATAGCGCTGGTCCTGCTGGATCTGATGCTGCCGGATACCAACGGGCTGCTGGTGTTGCAGCAAATCCAGCGCCTGCGGCCGCATTTGCCGGTAGTGATGCTCACCGGCATGGGGTCGGAGTCTGATATTGTCGTCGGGCTGGAAATGGGCGCCGACGATTATATTGTTAAACCCTTTAATCCCCGCGTGGTGATAGCGCGTATCAAGGCGGTGCTGCGCCGCGGCGGTGCGCTGGCCATGGAGCCGCCGGCCGTCGGTCGCCAAAACGGCTGGCTGTTCAACGGCTGGCGGTTGGACAGCGACAGCTGTACGCTGTTCAATCCCAGCCGGGAACCGGTAACCCTGACGCAGGGCGAATACAGCCTGCTGCTGGCGCTGCTTGCCCATGCCCGTAAAGTGTTGACCCGCGATCAACTGCTGGAGCTGACCCACAGCGAAACCCTGGACGTCTTCGATCGCACCGTCGACGTGCTTATCATGCGGCTGCGCCGTAAAATAGAATCCAATCCCCACCAGCCGACGCTTATCCGTACCATACGCCGGCTGGGTTATGTGTTCGCGGCGGATGTGGTGCGCGCCGATGCCGCCATCGACATCGGCCAGACCGCCTGATCAGCGGGGCCGGCGGCCCGCCCGGCGCCGTTAACGCGCCCGCGCAGACCGGTGCGCGCCGGGAGAATCATGCAAGCCGGCGCGCGAATAGGGCATCAGGCCGGTATCTGTTCGTAGTCGTTGCATAGCAGCCAGCGCGGCGCCTCGTCTTCGGTTATGGGGCTGAAACGCGCCTGTCCCCGCAGGAAACGGTTATCGCGCTGGTCGTCATTGGTCATCGAGACTTCGCCCACCAACACATCGCCAAAACCCTCCTCGCCCCAAAAACTGTGATAAATGCCGGGCGTCAGGCAAATGCTCTCCCCCGGGGCCAGGCGCACGCGGGAGCCGGCGGCATGGGTCTGCCGGCAGCCGTCGATAACCACCGTCACCTTTGAGGCGGCCAGCTGTTCCTCATCATCGCGGTTATACATTTCCACCATCAGGTTGCCGCCGCCCCGATTGATAATATCCTCGCGCTTATGCCAGTGAAAATGCAGCGGCGTAATCTGCGCTTCGCGGCAATGAATGGCTTTTTCGGCATAGATCTTGGCATAAGGGCCGCCGTCGGGCGAGCCGTTGCGCAGGGTGAACAGCGTCAGGCCGGCGTGGGTAAAATCGTCGCCGCCGAAGTCCGTCACATCCCAGCCCAGGCGCAGATCGAATACCTCGCGCCAGTGCCGGCGCTCCAGGGATAGCCAGTCATTCGGGGAAAAACGGGCAAACGGCGGCAAATGCATGCCGTTGCGGGCAAAAAACTGCTGGGTCTGGTGCAGAATACTGTTGACCTGAGAGCGCTTCATACCGCCTCCGCTGTCATCGGGTACGGGCGGCGCACCGCCGCCGGGGATGGCGCCGGCGGGCCGGCGTGGAATCGGCCACGTTTTCCCGCCCGCCGCCGGTGAGGGTTATTTCACCGTCCAGCCTTTGTAGCTGGCGACATTGTTGCGATCGATCATTTTCACCGGGATCAGCACCGGTTCCTTGGGCGCCGGTTTACCCTGTAAAATGTCATAACCGATTTCCACCGCTTTGGCGGCCATCACCTGCGGATCCTGGGCCGGCGTGGCGACAAACAGCGAATTTTCGCGTTTCAACGCTTCCTCGCCGTCCGGCGAGCCGTCGACGCCGACGATAAAGAACTCTTTACGCTGGGCCTGCTTGGCGGCCAGGTCGGCGCCGATGGCCGTCGGGTCGTTAATGGCGAATACCGCGTCGATATGCGGGTTAGCCGCCAGCAGCGAGGTCATTATTTCCAGTCCCCCTTCGCGGCTGCCCTTGGCATTCTGGTTATAGGACAGCAATTTGATATCCGGATGCTTTTTCAGCTCGTTCATACAGCCTTCCACCCGGTTTTGCACCGCGGACACCGGCGGTCCGTTGACGATGACCACCTGGCCTTTGCCTTTCAGCTTGTCGGTGATGTATTGGCAGGCCAATTCCCCGGCCTGGGTATTGTTGGACGTAATAGTGGCGTTGGCCCCCTCGGCCGCCACGTCGACCGCCACCACCACGATACCCGCGGCCTGGGCGCGCTTCACCGCCGGACCGATGCCTTTGGAATCCGCCGCGTTGAGGATAATCATATCGACCTTGGCGGCGATGAAATTATCGATTTGCCCTACCTGTTGGCCCAGGTCGTAACCGCTGGACACCAGCGTGACGTTGACTTTGTCGCCGGCCAGTTCGCGGGCTTTCATCTCCGCCCCTTTGGTTATCTGCACAAAAAACGGGTTGGCGAGATCGCCCACCGTCACGCCGATGGCCTTCAATTCCTTGGCCTGCGCCAGAGGCGCGGCGGTCAGCATGGCCGCCGTCAGCAGCGCGGTATAAACAGGATTCAATCGCATGGTTTTTCTCCGGTATGGGTTATGCCTGATGATGTCGGGTACGGTATTTGTCAATCAGCACCGCTATGATGATCACCGCCCCTTTGATCACCAGCTGCCAGAAATAGGAGACGCCCATCAGCGTCATGCCGTTGTTAAGCGTGGCGATAATCAGCGCCCCCACCAGCGTGCCGGTAATGGTGCCGATGCCGCCGACAAAACTGGTGCCGCCGAGGATCACCGCGGCGATGGCGTCCAGCTCATACCCCATGCCCAGGTTGCCGTTGGCGCTGTAGAGCCTGGAGGCGCTCATCAGCCCGCCCAGGCCGGAAAGCAGGCCGCTGGCGGCGTAGACGAACAGCAGCACGAAGCTGACCCGGATACCGGTCAGGCGCGCCGCCTGCATGTTGCCGCCCACCGCGTAGATATGCACGCCGAGGGTGGTGCGCCGGAGGATAAACCAGCACACCGCGATTACCGCCAGGGCGATGATAATCAGCCAGGGCACCGGCCCCAGGTAGCTGTTGCCGATCCACTCGAAATTGATATAGGAGTTAATCACCGTGGTGCCGTCCGCCAGCAGGTAGGCGGCGCCGCGCAGCGCGGTATAGGTGCCGAGGGTGACGATAAACGGCGGCAGGCCGGCGTAGGCCACCAGAATGCCGTTGAACAGGCCCATGCCCAGGCCGGCCAGCAGCGCCAGCGGTATCGACAGATAGGCCAGCGTCGGATGGAGCGAAGCCACCATGGCCACCACCGCCGTGGCGCCAAGCATCGATCCCACCGACAAATCGATGCCGCCGGTGAGGATGATAAACGTCATCCCCGCCGCCAGGACGATATTAATCGAGGCCTGGCGGGCAATATTCAGCAGGTTGCTGTCGGTGAAAAAATTGGGCGCGACGAAGCCGAAAATCGCCACGATCAGCACCAGGATCGGCAGGATGCCGACGGTTTGCATCAGGTCGTTCAGCCAGGGCTTCTTGACGGTGGCCGGCGTGGCGTCGGGGGTAGCGGAATTGGTGGCCATGGCGGCTCCTTAAACGGGCGTCGGTGTCAGTTCGACGCCGGTGGCCAGCGTCATGATATTTTCCTGCGAAATCTCGCCGCCGCTGAGCTCGCCGGCCAGGCGGCCTTCACACATGACGTAGACGCGGTCGCTCATCCCGACCACCTCCGGCAGTTCGCTGGAGATCATCAAAATGGCCACGCCCTGCTGCGCCATTTGCCCCATCATGCGGTAAATTTCGCTTTTGGCGCCCACGTCCACGCCACGCGTCGGCTCATCGAGGATCAGGATGCGCGGATGGATGGCCACCCAGCGCGATACCAGCAGCTTTTGCTGGTTGCCGCCGGACAACCCGCCGGCGCGCACCTGGGCGTGGGGAACCCGGATATTGAGCGCGCGGATGGCCTCGGACGAAATAACCAGTCCCTTGCGCCGGTCGAGCAGGCCGAAATGGGCGTCGCGCTCCAGGGTCGGCATAACGATATTTTCATGGGCGGCCATATCGAGGAACAGCCCCTGTTCCTTGCGGTTTTCGGGCAAAAAGCCGATGCCCAGCGTTATGGCGTCGCGCGGCGAACGAATGGCGACCGGGTTGCCGTCCACCCGTATGACGCCGCCGGTGGGTTTATGCACGCCGAACACCAGTTGGGCCAGTTCGGAACGACCGGCGCCCACCAGTCCGGACAGCGCGACGATTTCGCCGGAGCGCACCGTCAGGCTGACGGGCCTGACCTTTTTGCCGTCGGTCAGGTCCCGCAGTTCCAGGCGCACATCGCCGACCGGAATATGCGTGTCCTTATTAAACAGATCGCTTAACGGCCGTCCGACCATCATGCGCACCAGCTCGGCGGCGGAGAGCTGCTCGCGCGTCAGGCTGCCGACATACTGGCCGTCGCGCAGCACGCTGACCCGATCGGACAGTTCATAGACTTCCGCCATGCGATGGCTGATATAGATAATGGCCATCCCTTCCTGACGCAGCCGTTTAATCAGTTCGAACAGGCGCTGGGTTTCGCGGGACGACAGCGCGGCGGTGGGTTCGTCCATGACCAGGATGCGGCTGTTGCGGTGCAGCGCCCGGCCGATTTCCACCTGCTGCTGCTCGGCAATGGTCAGCGACATCACCAGGTCGGTGGCGCGGAACTGCGCGCCCAGGCGATCGATAACCTGCTGGGCCTCCCGCACCATTTTGCCGCGCTGCACCAGGCCGCCGCGCGCCAGCTCACTGCCCAGGAAGATGTTTTCCGCCACCGTCAGGTTGGGCGCCAGGTTCATTTCCTGGTATATCAGGGTAATGCCCGCCGCCAGGGCGTCTTTTGGGCCTTTAATCGGCCTCGGCGCGCCGTCGATAATAATCTCGCCGCTGGTGGCGGTATACGCGCCGGCCAGGATCTTCATCAGGGTGCTTTTCCCGGCGCCGTTTTCTCCCATCAGCGCATGGATTTCACCCAGCCAGACCTTGAGGTTGACCGACTTCAGGGCATGGAAATGGCCGAAGCGTTTGCCAATATCGCGCATTTCGAGAATCGGGGTAGCTGTCATCCTGTTGGCGCCTTCGTTAAGCCGTCACAGACGCAGTAAAGCAGATCCAGATAAATGCAAAATGTCAGCGGTTGTTCATGTTTGTCATAATTGGCCATGGCATGGGTTCTATACTGGCGGCCAGCCCGTTGCGGAGCCCTGATATGACGTCGTTGTTCTCCCCAAGACCGATCCTGGCAGGCGCCAGGGGCCGCCTGCTGATGTTCAACCTGCTGGTGGTGGCGGTGACGCTGATGGTCAGCGGGGTGGCGATCGTGGGGTTTCGTCATGCCGGCAATCTGCAAGAACAAATGCAGGCCCATACCCTCAGTGAAATGACCGGCAGCATGGAACTGGGGCGCGATACCGCCAACGTGGCCATTGCCGCCATCCGTTTGTCCCAGGTGGTGGGCGCGCTGGAGTATCAGAGCGAGGCCTTGCTGCTGGCGCAAACGCAGCTGGCGCTGCAGGACTCTTTGCGCCAATTGGCGCAATCGCCCCTGGCGGCGAGCGAGCCGGCGCTGGTGGAACGCATCACCCGGCGCAGCGGCGCCCTGGAGGCCAGCGTCACCCGCCTGCTTGAGCTGGGCCGCCAGCGGCATATGCAGCGCAACCAATTGCTAAGCGAGCTGTACCAATGCCAGATGTACCTGCACCAGATCGCCACCATCGCCGCCCGTGAGCGCCAACTGGCGCCGACGTTTGCCCTCAGGGAAGAAATCGACCGCCTGCTGGACATCGCCATCCACACCACCAGTCCCCGATCGGCGCTTATCCAACTGGATCAGGTGATGGCCGGCTGGCCGCCGGCCGATCACCTCAGCCCCCTGTTGGCCGATAAAATCCGGCGCTTTATGCTTAGCCAGCAAAACCTCGGCCCCCTGGGGCGGGAGCTGTCCGACAGCGATCTGGCCATTGCGTATTTCACTTACCATATCAAAGCGTTGGTCGGCATGCTGAACGGCGACATCAACCTGTATGTGCAAAAGGTGGCGGGGGAGTCGCGCGAGCGGATCCGCCAAACGCATCACGAACTGGCGTCGATCATCTATTTCATCGGTCTGTTCGCCCTGCTGTCGCTGGTGATTACCCTTTTTGCCGGCTGGTATATCTATCGCAACCTGGGGTCCAACCTGTCGGTTATCGCCGACGCCATGTCCCGGCTGGCGGGGGGGGAACGCCAGGTCAGCGTGCCGGGATTGCACCGGCGCGACGAACTGGGCGATCTGGCGCGGGCCTTTAACGTCTTTGCCGGCAACACCGCATCCCTGGAGCAGACCTCGCGCCTGCTGAAAGAAAAAAGCACCCAATTAGAGAACACCTTTCTGGCCATGCGCGACGGCTTTGCCCTGTTCGATCGGCGCGGCCGCCTGGTGGTATGGAACCCGCAATATCCGCTGTTGCTGGGACTGCCGGCCACGCTGCTGTTTCGCGGCCAGCATTATCGCGAGCTCTTGGCCGCCCTTGGCCGCAA
This sequence comes from Acerihabitans sp., assembly GCF_036398755.1. Classification (NCBI taxonomy): domain Bacteria; kingdom Pseudomonadati; phylum Pseudomonadota; class Gammaproteobacteria; order Enterobacterales; family Pectobacteriaceae; genus Acerihabitans; species Acerihabitans sp. The sequence continues at coordinate 48,338 of NZ_DASWOM010000064.1, forward strand.
CCAGGCGAAAGTGCCGGGCTATCGCGACTGGCGCGAGGTGAACGCCCACCTGCGCGCCCTTGCGCCGCGCGCGCTGGAGCTGCATCTGGCGGCCGGTCCCATCCTGGAGCTGCGTTTCAGTCCGGTGCCGCGCCACGGCATGGTCAATGTGGTGTTGGACCGCTCGGAGCGCAAGGCTCTGGAGCAGGCGCTGGTCCATAGCCAGAAAATGAAGGCGGTGGGCCAGCTGACCGGCGGCCTGGCCCATGACTTCAATAACCTGCTGGCGGTGATTATCGGCAGCCTGGAGCTGTGCGCAAACGGCGATGGTCGCGACGGCGAGCGCATCGATCGCGCCCTGAAAGCCGCCGGACGCGGCGCCCAGCTGACCCAGCGCCTGCTGGCCTTTTCCCGCAAACAGGCGCTGCATCCGCAGGCGGTGCAATTGCCCGGACTGGTGGATAATCTGAGCGTACTGCTGCGCCAAACGCTTCCGGTCAACCTGATTTTGAAGGTGGCGCCGCAACTGCCCGGCTGGTTTGCCTGGATCGACGTCAATCAGTTGGAAAACGCCATCATGAACCTGGTGGTCAACGCCCGCGACGCCATGGAGGGACGCGGCGGCGAAATTATTATCCGCACCTATAACCAGCGGGTGGTGCGCGCCGGCGGCAGAAAGCAGGACATGGTCACCCTGGAAGTCGGCGACAGCGGCTGCGGCATGTCGGCCGAGGTGCAATCGCAGGTATTCGAGCCTTTTTTCACCACCAAAACCGTCGGCAACGGCAGCGGCCTGGGGCTGTCGATGGTCTATGGCTTTATCCGCCAGTCCGGCGGCCGGGTGCAGATTGAATCATCCCCCGGCGCCGGCACGCTGGTGCGCCTGCAGCTGCCGCGCGCGCCGGCGATGGACCCGGCGCCGGAACCGATGCCCGACCCCGGTCCGGCGGCGCGCGAGGATCTGCTGGTGCTGGTCCTTGACGATCAGGAAGATGTGCGCGATACCCTGTGCGAACAGCTGCATCAGTTGGGATACGTGACGCTTGCCGCCGGCGATAGCGCCGAGGCCCTGATGCTGCTCGGGCGCACCCCGGATATCGCCATGCTGATAAGCGACCTGATGCTACCCGGCGCGCGCAGCGGCGCCGAGGTCATCCAGCTGGCCCGTCAGGCCAATCCGGCGCTGGCGACCCTGCTTATCAGCGGCCAGGATATGCGCCGCGACGGCTGCGGGTTGCCCGACGCCGTTACGCTGCTGCGCAAGCCGTTTACCCTGGCGCAATTGGCCCAGGCGTTGAGGCAGTCATTAGGCATGAGAATAAGAAGCCCCGTGTGACGCCCCGTTCCGCGGGGAAAAATGCTTAACCTTGGTCTTTCGATTGAGACGGGCATTAGTAAAGTAAAATGGTCTATTTGGTGATCTGGTTAATGAAATAAATTTGTCATAAATAATAACGGTGACAGTAGATCTGTTTTCGATAAATTTTATTAATGGATTTGGCCGCGGGAAAATAAAAAATAATTAATATTATTTTTTCAAATAAGTCATTTTTACAATAAAAATTATTTATCATTTCATTTTAATAAATATATCCCGGATATTAATTATCCGGGTGTATAACGCTATTAAATACAAAAAGCGAAAATCACGAAAATATCACAATACATTATCTGAAAATTGAGTTAATTTATGATTTACCGCAAGACGTTGAGAATATATATGACAAACGCTGCAGACACGAAATTGTCTTTATGGTCGCTTACGGCTTTAGTGGTGGGGTCGATGATCGGTGCCGGCATATTTTCCCTGCCGGCGACGTTTGGCCGCGCCACCGGGGGATTCGGCGCCCTGATCGCCTGGTGTATCGCCGGCGGGGGCATGCTGATGCTGGCATTTGTATTCCAGACGCTGGCCCAGCGTAAACCTGAGCTTGATTCCGGGGTATTCATTTATGCCAAACAGGGATTCGGCGACTATTTGGGTTTTGCCGCCGCCTTGGGATTCTGGGCGGGTACCTGTATCGGCAACGTTTCTTATTATGTGTTGATAAAATCCACGCTCGGCGCTTTTTTCCCGATATTCGGCAACGGTAACACCGTGCCGGCGGTCGCGGTGGCCTCGGTTATCCTGTGGGCGTTTCATGTGCTGTTGCTGCGCGGGGTAAAAGGCGCGGCATCGATCAATACCATCGCCACCTTCGCCAAGGTCATTCCGATATTCTGTTTTGTCATCGTATTGATCTTCGCCTTTAAAGGCGATTTTTTTGTCGCCAATTTCTGGGGCGTTCCCGACCCGGCGCGCGCCGGCGATCTGGCGCATCTCAACGACTATGGCTATGCCGGCCACGCCGCCCTGGGTGTGGCGCCGGCGCCCGAATCGCTGTTTTCCCAGGTGCGCAGCACCATGCTGGTGACGGTGTTCGTCTTTTTGGGCATCGAGGGCGCCAGCGTGTATTCCCGTTACGCCAAACGGCGCAGCCACATCGGCATCGCCACGGTGCTGGGGTTTATCGGCGTGCTGTGCCTGATGATCCTGGTGACCATGCTGTCCTACGGCGTGCTGCTGCGTCCGGACCTGGCCGCCCTGCGCCAGCCGTCGATGGCCGGAGTGCTTGAGGCGGTGGTGGGACGCTGGGGCGCGGTGTTCATCAGCGCCGGGCTGATTATCTCGGTGCTGGGCGCCTATCTTTCCTGGTCGCTTTTGGCGGCGGAAGTGTTATTCTCCGCCGCCAAAAGCCAAAGCATGCCGAAAATATTCGCCAGCGAAAATAGCCGGGCGGTCCCTTCCGCCGCCGTATGGCTGACCAATATTACCATCCAGGTATTCCTGGTCCTGACATTGTTTAGTGATTACGCTTTCCAGCTGGCGCTTGAATTAACCAGTTCATTAACGCTTATTCCTTATTTACTGGTCGGCGCCTACGCCTTAAAGCTGGCCTGGACCAAAGAGACCTATGAAACCGATGCGCGCGGGCATACCAAAGATTTGGTTATTGCCGCCATTGCCACCTTTTACGCGTTGCTGATGATCTATGCCGGCGGATTAAAGTATCTGTTGCTGTCCGCTATTATCTACGGACCCGGCACCGTGCTGTTTATCCTGGCAAAGCGTGAGCAGAAGGCGGAATTATTCACCACGGCGGAAAGGATATTATTTATTGTCGTGATGCTGGCGGCCATTGCTGCGCTGTGGAGTCTCGCCACCGGAGTTATTACTATTTAAATGACGGGAGCTGATATGACAGATAAGCAAAAATCCGCGGATTATGGCGTCCATTCGGAAGTGGGGCAGCTGCGCAAGGTTTTGGTGTGCGCGCCGGGAAGGGCGCACAATCGCCTGACGCCCAGTAACTGCGATGAGCTGTTGTTTGATGATGTGCTGTGGGTGGAGCGGGCCAAACGCGATCATTTCGACTTTATGACCAAAATGCGCGAACAGGGCGTCGATGTGCTGGAGATGCATAACCTGCTGGCAACCACCCTGGAGAATCCCCTGGCCAAGAGCTGGCTGCTGGACCAGCAAATCGTGCCCGATGAGGTGTCGCTTGGGATACTAAGCGAAACCCGCGGTTTTCTCGACGGCCTGGCGCCGAGGGTCCTGGCCGAAGTCCTGATAGGCGGTCTTTCCACCACCGACCTGGCCGCGCAGGGATATGCCGACCACGAAGAGCTGAAGCTTATCCGCGAGGCGGTGGGCATTACCGAATATCTGCTGCCGCCGTTGCCGAACACGCTTTATACCCGCGACACCACCTGCTGGATCTATGGCGGCGTAACGCTCAATCCGCTTTATTGGCCGGCCCGCCACGAGGAAACGTTGCTGATGGCCGCCATTTACAAATTCCATCCCGATTTTGCCCAGGCCCGTTTTGATATCTGGTATGGCGACCCGACCGTACATCACGGCACCGCCACGCTTGAAGGCGGCGATGTGATGCCTATCGGCAATAAAACGGTACTGATAGGCATGAGCGAACGCACCTCGCACCAGGCCATTACCCAGCTGGCCGCGTCGCTATTCGCCAAAAAACACGCCGGGGTGGAACGGGTAATGATCGCCGCCATGCCGAAACTGCGCGCGGCGATGCACCTGGATACGGTATTCACCTTTTGCGATCGGGATGTGGTGACGCTGTACCCGGCCATCGTCAATCAAATCCAGACCTTTTCCCTGCGTCCGGACGACGGCCCGACCGGCATGAAGCTCAGCCGCGACCCGGGCACCTTTGTCGAGGCGGTGGCCGCGGCGTTAAGCCTGGATAAGCTGCGGGTGGTGGAAACCGAGGGCAATGACTACGATACCGAGCGTCAGCAGTGGGACAGCGGCAATAATATGGTGGCGCTGTCACCCGGCAAGGTGATGGCCTACGATCGCAACACCAAAACCAATACCCGGCTGCGTAAAGAGGGGGTCGAGGTGATTGAGATTGTGGGCAGCGAGTTGGGCCGGGGACGCGGCGGCGGTCATTGCATGACCTGCCCGCTGATTCGTGACGCGGTGGAGTAATTCCGCGCATCGCTGGGCGGGGGCGCCCCGAGGCTGAAGATAAAATCCGGCCGGCCCCCCGCCGGGTCATCAATCTGCACTGTATTGAAACCAACCGTCAATTGAGTCGAAAATCCGGCGCAAAATGCACTACTCTTCATCTTTTCTGGTCATGTTCGCGCGTGCGCGGCATGGCGAAGCGCGACGATCGGTCACGAACGCCCGCGCTTGCGCTTTAACACGGAGAGGATTGCATGCTGTATCGCCGTTTTGAAAAAATTATCGATGTATTCCAGGACGCGCCGGCGAAGGCTCCCCCCGGGCGGGTCTTGCCTTTCTATCTGTATTATCTGCGCCAGGTCTGGCCGAGCTTTGCCGCGCTGCTGGTGGTCGGCCTTATCGGCGCGCTTATCGAGGTGGCGTTGTTCAGCTACCTGAGCCGGATTATCGATTTGGTCAACACTACGCCCAGCGCGGGGTTTTTCACGGCGCACGGCGGCGAGCTGCTGTGGATGGCGGCGGTTATCCTTGTCATGCGCCCGGTGTTTATCGGCCTGCACGATCTGCTGGTACACCAGACCATCAGCCCGGGCATGACCAGCATGATCCGCTGGCAAAACCATAACTACGTGCTGCGCCAAAGCCTCAATTTTTTCCAGAACGATTTTGCCGGCCGTATCGCCCAGCGCATCATGCAGACCGGCAGCTCACTGCGCGACTCGCTGGTGCAGGCGGTGGACGCCCTGTGGCATGTGCTGATTTACGCCATCACCACGCTGGTGCTGTTCGCCGAGGCCGACTGGCGCCTGATGATCCCGCTGGTGGCCTGGATTTTCGGGTTTCTGCTCAGCCTGTATTATTTCGTCCCCAGGGTAAAGTCCCGCTCGGTGGCGTCTTCCGAGGCGCGCTCCAAACTGATGGGCTGTATCGTCGACGGTTACACCAATATCACCACCCTGAAACTGTTCGCGCATTCGGCGCTGGAACAACAGTACGCCCGCGAGGCCATCAGCGAGCAGACTTATAAAACCCAGCTGGCGAGCCGCATGGTAACCAGCATGGACGTGGCGATTACCACGCTGAACGGGCTGCTGATTGTCGGCACCACCGGCCTGGCGCTATGGTTATGGACCCAGTCGCAGCTCAGCGTGGGCGCCATCGCCCTGGCCACCGGCCTGGTGATCCGCATCGTCAATATGTCGGGCTGGATCATGTGGGTGGTTAACGGCATTTTTGAAAATATCGGCATGGTACAGGACGGCCTGGAAACCATCGCCCAACCGGTTAGCGTCATCGACCGTCCGCGGGCGCAACGCCTGGTGGTTGACCGTGGCGCCATTCATTTTGATCGCGTTGCCTTTAACTATGGCCGGGAACGGCAGGTGATTAACGGTCTGGATCTGGCTATCCGGCCCGGCGAAAAAATCGGCCTGATCGGCCCCTCCGGCGCTGGCAAGTCGACGCTGGTTAACCTGCTGCTGCGCCTGTATGACCTGGACGGCGGCCGTATCCTTATCGACGGACAGGATATCGCCCAGGTTAGCCAGGAAAGCCTGCGGGCGCAGATCGGCATGATAACCCAGGACACGTCCCTGCTGCACCGCTCTATTCGCGACAACCTGCTGTACGGCAGGCCCGGCGCCAATGAAGCCCAGCTGTGGGATGCCATCCGCCGCGCCCGCGCCGACGAGTTTATCCCGCAGCTGTCCGATCTCCAGGGCCGCACCGGCCTGGATGCCCACGTCGGCGAGCGCGGGGTTAAGCTCTCCGGCGGGCAGCGCCAGCGTATCGCCATTGCCCGGGTATTGCTTAAGGACGCGCCGATCCTGATTATGGACGAGGCCACCTCCGCGCTGGATTCTGAAGTGGAGGCGGCCATCCAGGAAAGCCTGGAGCTACTGATGCGCGGCAAGACGGTGATTGCCATCGCCCACCGGCTGTCGACCATCATCAAGATGGATCGGCTGGTGGTGCTGGATAACGGGCGGATTGCCGAGGTCGGCAGCCATAACGAACTGCTGGCCCGCGGGGGGCTGTATGCCCGGCTATGGCGCTACCAGACCGGCGGATTTGTCGGCGCCGGGTAATCCGGGCGGCATTCCGCTCCGCCGGGGCGGTTTTCGCACCCTGTGGCTCAATCCCGGCGGTAGGGTAGCGACAGCCTGGCGTCGTCCGCCCAGGCGCGCACGGCCTGGCGCTCCCCGGTCAGGAAATCGGCCACCGCCGCGCGCAGGCCGGGATGGCGCAGGTAGTGCCACGAATCGGTCAGCACCGGCTCGAACCCGCGGATAAGCTTATGCTCGCCCTGGGCGCCGGCGTCAAAACGCGCCAGTCCCCGGGCAATGGCATACTCGATGCCCTGGTAAAAACAGGTTTCGAAATGCAGCCGGTCGAATTCCGCCAGGCATCCCCAATAGCGGCCGTAAAACGTATCATGGTCCACCAGGCTGAAGGCCATGGCCACCGGATGACCCTGTTGGCTGGCCAGCACCACCCGGATGGCGCCGGGCATCCGTTCGGCCAGCAGGCTGAAGAAGTCCCGCGTCAGATATGGCCTGCGGCCGCGCACCTCATAGGTATTGGCGTAGCAGGCGTAAATAAAGTCCCATTGCGCCTCGTTCACCTGCGTTCCCGTAAGCCAGGAGAAATCAATGCCCTGCGCCAGGACCTGTTCGCGCTCCTTGCGTAGTTGTTTGCGCTTGCGCGAGGTGAGGGTATCGAGAAAATCCTGGAAATCCCGATAGCCGCGATTAAACCAATGGTACTGGCAGCCCAGGCGCCTGAGCCAGTCCGGCTCGGCCGCCAGCAGAACGTTGGCCGGGGCATCGGTAAAGTTGATATGCGCGCCCGACAGCCCATGGCGGGCAAGATGCCCCGGCAGCGCCGCCAGCAGTTGTGCGCCCGCCGCCGGGGAGCCGAGCAGCCGGGCGCCGGTGACCGGGCTGAAGGGCACCGCGCCCAGCCATTTGGGGTAATATTCTATACCGGCGCGCTCGCAGGCTTCCGCCCAGCCCTGATCGAAAACGTATTCGCCATAGGAATGGCTTTTCCGATAGCCGGGCATGGCGGCGAGGGTACGGCCGCCCTCCACCCATAACAGATGGTCGGCTTGCCAGCCGGAACGTGGGCCAAGACTGCCGCTGTCCTCGACCGCGCTGAGAAATGCGTGGCGCAGGAAGGGTTGTCCGGCCGGAACCAGGGCATCCCACTCGCCGGCGGGCACATCGCCCAGGCGCGCCAGGGAGGTTAATGACATAACAGGGAACTCCGGTGAAGTGCCGTCAATCAGAAAGCACAGTAGCCAGTTGGAGGGCATAGCGCAAGGGTGGGGGCACGCAGTGGCAAAGGCGCCCGGGATTGCCGGGTGGGATGACCGCACGGCGCTCACGGATAAACGCCGTCATCTCACAGCGAATTGACCAGGCTCTCGCGGCGGCGGAATTCAGAGGGAGACAGCCCGACGGCCTGATGGAAATCGCGGGAAAAATGCAGCGGATCGTTATAACCGACCTGATAGGCGATGGCGGCAATGCTGGCGTCGGTTTCCACCAATAAGCGACGCGCCTGGGATAACCGGTAATTTTTCAGCCATTTCAGCGGGGTTTGGTTAAAGGTGGTTTTGAACAGGCGAAACAGCTGCGATTTGCTCACCTGGCAAAAATGCATGAATTTTTCGATATCCCATTCATCGTGATAATGGCTATGTATCTGGTAAATCAACTGACCCAAGCCACGATGCATAATCATCGGCGAGCGCAGCGCCTCGGCGCTGCGGCTTTCCAGCAGGGTAAACACCAGATTGGCGCAGACCATATCGCACTGCGCCTCGCTCATCAGGGTATGCGAGCGCATCAGGCCGAAAATGGTCTGGTAAATGCCGTTCATTTTGTCCGGGAAATCAAATTGGAAAACCGGATGTTTCTGTATCTCCAACAGCGACATAATATTGTTCAGTTTGCCCCCGTCTACCCGCAGCCAGAAAATTTCCCAGGGATCGCCCGGATCGGGGTAGTGTTCATGGGGCCATCTCACCGGTAGCCAGACCAATTGATTGGCTTTCACCTGATGCACTTTATCCTCTACCTTCACCCGACCTTTACCCTTCAGGCAGAAAATAAATTCGTGGCCGACCACCGACTGGCGCTGTATATGATGCTCCGGGCCGGTTTGTAAATGACCGGCGCGTAATATGCGATAGTTGAATAGTGTGGAGAAATCATCATATTCCCGATAAAAAGAGGAAACGATCCGCGTCTGGTTCTTTAATGCCGCCATAGGTTATTCCGGCCCATTGATCTTTTCTTTAATAGCAAACCGATGGCTAAAAGTAGCCTATTTACCTGGGTCTCTTGAGCGGGGGACGGGTTATTTATGATCTGTCTCACAAATTTATTGACCGGGGACTTCCATCCATATTTTTGAAATTTATCGCACTCACTGCGCGCGCGGCAAAGACATTAAGGTAAGCCCTATTGATGAGGAATAATTTAGCCAATGTGGTTTAACCAAAAAAGTAGGAGTGTTGTTGCATGATTAATTTTAATGACCCGCGCCAGGTCGCCAAAGCCATCCAGTTCACGAATGTGAATGCGGATCTCACGCGCGACGAGCTGCTAAAGCACCTGGATCTCTGCCTGCAATATCAGTTTGACGCGGCCATGATCGCCCCGTGTTGGGTCGCGCTGGCCAAGGACGTGCTGAAAGGCTCCGGGGTCAGGGTGGCCACCACGGTTAATTTCCCCCAGGCCAACGACACCACGGCGATGAAAGTGGCGCTGGTGCGCGAACTGGCCAGGGAGGGGGCCGATGAGTTTGATTTTCCGCCGAACCCGGGCTTTTTGCTCAGCGGTATGGAAGACCGCTATTTTGATGAGCTAAAACAGGTTACCGCCGCGGCTCATGATGCCGGCATGAAGGTAAAAGCCATGCTGGAATTTGGTTTTATTACCACCGAGGCGCTGAAAATAAAGGCCACGCAATACGCCTATGAAGCCGGCATAGATTGGGTTAAACAATCCAGCGGCTGGGGAAAAGGCGGCTGCGCCGCTACCGTCGAGGACGTCAGGATCCTGAAAAATAATATTCAGGCCCCCTGCCGGGTTAAAGTTTCCGGTAAAGTCAACACGCTGGAAAAAATGCAGGCGATGTTCGAGGCCGGGGCTGAACTGGTGGGCACCAGTTCCGGGCCGGAATTGGTCAAAGGACTGGCCGGGGATATTGCCGGGTATTAAACAGACGGGCCGTAATACCATGCCGGCGAAATACGGCCCTGTTCGCAATGTTATCGGCCGCCGGCAAAAACATAATCGGGTGATGTAATGAGCGTATTTATTCTCGGCAGCTACGCAAAAGCGTTGGTCATGACGGCGGAACGGATCCCCCTGGCGGGCGAAACCCTGATTGGCCGTGATTTTCGCCAAACCTGGGGCGGCAAAGGCTCGGATATGGCGGTGCAGGCAGCGCGCCTGGGCGCCAGGGTGTTTTACGCAGGCGTCGTGGGCGACGATGCCTTTGGCCATGAGTTTATCCGGCTGATGCGCGACGAAGGCGTCGATATTACGGCGCTGGACGTCTCGGCGGAACTGCCGACCGGGGCCGGGCTGATTATCAAGGACCAACAGGCGCGCAATATTATCGTGGTGGATATGGGCGCCAACCGCCTGTTTACCCCCGAGCGGGTGGACGCGGCGCTGCCGTTGCTGCGCGAGAGCGCGGTGGCGCTGGCCCAATTGGAAATTCCGCTGGAAACGGCGCTGTACGGCCTGCGCCGGGCCAAGGCGCTGGGCAAGATTACCGTGCTTAATCCCGCTCCGGCGCGCGATTTGCGCGGCCTGGACCTGAGCGCCATTGATTACCTGACGCCCAATGAAACCGAAGCGCGCGTGGCGCTGGGCCTGGCGCCGGATGATAAGCGCAGTAACCGCGACATTGCCGGGCTGCTGCTGCAAACCGGCTGCCGCCATGTGGTCATGACGCTGGGCGAGGCCGGTTCGGCGGTGTTTACCGCCGGCGAGCCCCTGGAAATCCCTCCTTGCCGGGTCGGCGTGGTGGACAGCAACGGCGCCGGCGATAGTTTTAACGCGGCGCTGGCGGTGGCCCTGGCCGAGGGCCAACCGATCCGCGACGCGGTGGTGTTCGCCAACGCCACGGCGGCGCTATGCTGCACCGGGTGGGAAACCGTGCCGTCCTATCATACGCGCGCGCAGGTCGACGCCTTTATGCGGCAGTCACCCCGCTAACCATAATGATTGAGATAATCCGATGAAAGCCAACAGTATCCTGCATCCCCAGCTGGCCGCCGCCCTGGCGACCCTGGGCCATACCGATATCGTCCTGGTGACCGATGCCGGTTTCCCTATCCCGCCCGGGGCCAACCGCATCGACCTGGGATTTTTCCCCGGCACCGTTGACGCCCTGGCAATCCTGCGGGTGCTGCGCGACGCCCTGTGCGTCGAGGAGGTCAGCTTTGCCCCGGAAGTGCGCGACTGCCATCCGGCGCTCTACCGCGACCTGCAGCAGATCTATACCGGATCCGGCGCGGTGTTCTCCGGCGTTAGCCATGAGGACCTCTGCCGGGATCTGGCCTATCGCGCCAAGGTCATCATTCGCTCCGGATCCTTTAACCCCTGGGCCAATATCGCCCTGGTGGCCAGCACCGATCCTTTCGCCTGGTTTACCGATGTCTCCGGCGTCAAACCGCTGCCGGCCTACGTCGAGCGCCGCCGGCGCATCCGGGACAACGCGGTGCCCGCGTTGCAGTAAACGGCATTCCAGCCACGGCATCATTGATAAGGGTTGGCATTTATGAAAATAACGGGTTATCGCACGCTGCAAACCATCCACCGCTGGGGACGGCCCATCGGCGACGTGAACGGCGTGCTAACGACAGGCATAACCGACGTACCGATCCTGTTGCTCACCACCGACGCCGGGCTAACGGGGATTGGGCTGGGGGCACACGGCGATATCGCGCGGATCTTCCCCGCCATTGAAGGCGAGGACCCGCGGGCGGTAACGGCGCTGTATGACCGCATGCTGGCCTCGGTATTTAAAAGCGGCCACGCCGGCAGTGTCTTCGGCGCCATCGGCGTGGTGGATATGGCGCTGTGGGATCTGAAGGCCAAAGCCGCCGGTGAACCCTTATGGCGCACCCTGGGCGCGCGGGATCCCTTCGTGCCCGGATATGCCTCCGGCCTCGATTACGGCCTGCCGCTCGATGAACTGGTGGCCTTGCATCAGCGTTTTGCCGATCGCGGTTTTACCGGCTTCAAGCTCAAGGGCGGTCTGGACGTGGCGCAGGACATCCAGCGGCTGCGGGCGGTGCGGCAGGTGTATCTGGCCAACAGCGCGGCGCCGGCGGTCATGATGGATGTGAATGAATCCATGAACCGCAAGCAGGCGGTGCGTTATGTGGACCGCATCGAACGGGAAATGGATCTCACCTGGATTGAGGAGCCGGTACGGCGCTGGGACGCGGAGGGCCATGCCCAGGTCGGGCGCGCGGTGAAATGCGCGGTGGCCACCGGGGAAAACCTCACCGGCCTGGAACAGTTCACCCCGCTGTTCGCCGCAGGGGCGGTGGATATCGTCCAGACCGGGATGTGCTGGGGCATTACGCATTTTCTGCGGGTGGCCATCGCCGCCCATGCCCATAACCTGCCGGTCAGTCCGGTCGGCTATAACGCCAATCCGGTGGCTCACGCGGCGGCGGCGGTTCCTAATCATCTGGCCACCGAGGTGCAGGACCTGGCGTTCCCCGTCGGCCTGCGGGTCGATCAGGACATTACCGGCGGCGGCATCCTGCTGGGGTCGGCGCCCGGCCTGGGCATCGATATTGATGAAGACGCCATCGCGGCCGGGCGGGAATCGGGTAACTGGAGCGTCCCCACCGGGCCGCATGTGCGTCCGGAGCGCGCCGGCCTGCGCCTGGGCACGGAAAAATAATGCCCGCGCCGCCCCTGGCGGCGCCCGGGCAAAAGGACAGCAGAATGAAAACAGCATCATTGGGATCCACCGGCATCCGCGTGCCGATCCTCGCCATGGGCGCGGCATCCCTGGGCAGCATCTACCATCCGGTGTCGCAGCGGCAGGCCGATGACACCGTGGCCGTCGCCCTGGCGCACGGCGTTAACTATTTCGACGTGGCGCCCTACTACGGCGCCACCAAGGCGGAAACCGCCCTGGGCCAGGCGCTGCGTGGCGTGCCGCGCGCTGACTATACCCTGGCGACCAAGGTCGGCCGCTATGGCGACAGCGACTGGGATTTTTCCGCCGCCGCCACCCGCCGCAGCATAGAACAGAGCCTGGCGCGGCTGGGCACCGATTATATCGACGTTATCCAGTGTCACGACGTGGAGTATGGCGATCGCGCGCAACTGGTGAACGAGGGCCTGCCCGCGCTGCGGAAACTGCGCGAACAGGGCGTGGTGCGCCATATCGGCATCACCGGTTATCAACTGGATTTCCTCGAACCGCTCGCCATTGAACAACAGGTGGATACCCTGATGGCCTATTGCACCTATACGCTACAGGACCGCCGCCTGGGCGCGGTAGCGCAACGGCTTAATGCCGCCGGCATCGGGGTGCTTAACGCTTCCCCCCTCGGCATGGGGCTGCTGACCGACCAGGGCGCCCCGCAATGGCATCCGGCCCACCAGCGGGTCCAGCAGGCATGCCGCCGGGTCGCGCAGCTTTGCCGTGAATTTGGCGAAAATATCGCCAAGGTTGCGCTGCAGTTTGCCCTGACCACCGCCACGCGCCAGGGTATTGCCAGCACGGTAATCGGCACCGCCAGCGCGGAAAATATGCTCGACAACCTGTCCTGGTGCGAGCAGCCGATCAACGCCGACCTGCTGGCGCATATCGACGCGCTGCTGGCGCCGGTACTCAATATCGGCTGGGATATCCTGCCCGGCAACGGCGGCAAGGCCAACAAATGAAGATCATCGACAGCCATGTCCATCTCTGGGATCCGCACCACCTCAGCTATCCCTGGCTTGCCGATGTACCCGCCCTTGATCGGCCCCGGTTGCCGCAACACCTGGCGGCCGAGGCGCCGGCCCTGGCGGCGGCGATAGTGGTGCAGGCGGACTGCGATACCGCCCGGGCGCTGGACGAAGTGGCGTGGATAGACGCGCTGGCCGATGCCCAAACGGCGCTGCCCATCGCCGGCATCGTGGCCTATGCGCCGCTGGAGCAAGGGGCGGCGGTCGCTGATTACCTGCGGCGGCTGAGACTTTACCGGCGCGTGGCCGGCGTGCGGCGTTCGGTGCAAAACGAGGGTGCCGATATCCTGCGCCGGCCCGGCTACCGCGCCGGCATGCTGGCCGCGGCGCGGGCCGGGCTAAGCATTGATATGTGCGTGCGGCCGGCACAACTGGCCGGGCTGCGCACGCTGTTAACGGACCTGCTGGCGGAAGCGCCCGGCGTGCGGGTGGTTGTCGATCACCTGGGCAAGCCGGAGATCGCCGCCGGCCGCCTTGATCCCTGGCGCGAGGATATCGCCCGGCTGGCGGCGCTGCCCGGTGTCTATTGCAAACTGTCGGGCCTGGTGACCGAGGCCGACCGGGACGGCTGGCGCGAGGAACAGCTGCGGCCGTTTATAGACCATGCCCTGGCAACGTTCGGTCCGGCGCGCTGTATGTTCGGCGGCGACTGGCCGGTGGTAAACCTCGCCGGCGGTTATCAACCCTGGCTCCATTGTCTGTCCAATGCGCTCGAGACGCTGACGGCCGATGGGCGGCGGGCGGTTTGGCACGATAACGCCGCGGCGTTTTATCACCTTTATTAACGGGCATCGATTCACGCTCGCCCTTGTTTAAGCAACCGATACGCCATTACCTGGCGCAAACAGGCTCCCGCCTGTTTTTGCCGGTGCAGATCTACCCTACAAATAAGATAGAAGAGGAAATAACCATGTCCGAAAATGAATCAATCAAGCTATCGGCGCGGGGCATGGCGCCCGCCGGCGCCGACGCGGACCGACCCGGGTTAATTGTGACCGGCCGGCGCAAATGGGTATTGCTCGGCTCGCTGTTTACCAATTTTTTTGTCCTGCTGGCCCTGTATTGCGGCGTGATTTCGGTAATATTGCCCAATCACGTCGCCGCGCTGGACCCGGCGAACAAGGCCAATAACCTGGCGATTGTCATGACTTCCGCGCTGCTGTTCACCATCTTTGCCCAGCCCATTGCCGGCGCCCTGTCCGACCGCAGCCGGTCCGGCTGGGGGCGGCGCTCGCCCTGGATAGTCGGCGGGGCGCTGGTTGGCGGACTGGCGATTTACGGCATTTCCCTGATGACCACCCTGGCGGGCATCGCGGTGTTCTGGCTGATGGCGGCGGTATCGCTCAACTGCATGAACGGACCGCTGGCGACCGTGGTGGCGGATCGCTTTTTAGCGGAAAACCGCGGCATCGCTTCCGGCTTCGTCGGCGCGGGATCCACCGCCGGCGGCACCGTGGGTATTATCGTCGCCGGCTATCTGGCCTATAACCTGCAATTGGGCTACCTGGTGTTCGCGCTGGCCATCGCCGCCTGCTGCATCGCCTTTGTGCTGATTAACCGCGAGCCCTCGGCCAGAAACGTCGCTATCGAACCCTTCGCCTGGGGCGCGTTTTTCAAAAGCTTCTGGGTCAGTCCCAAAAAATACCCCGACTTCGCCTGGGCATTTTTAGGCCGCTTCGCCATGTTCCTGGGTTACCAGGGCGTGGTGACCTATCAGCTATATATCCTGCAGGATTATATTGGCTTAAGCGTCGATGACTCCAATCACGCCATCGGCACGATTTCAGTGATTACCCTGGTCACGCTGTTATTTTCCGGGCTGGTGTCCGGGGTATTATCGGACAAATTCCAGCGCCGCAAAATCTTTGTTTTCCTGTCGAGCATCATCATGGCGGTCGGCTTGTTAATTCCCCTGCTGATGCCGACCCTGACCGGCATGTACTGGTATGCGGCGGTGCTTGGGCTGGGTTATGGCGCCTATACCTCCATCGACATGGCGCTGATGACCCAGGTTTTACCGGGCGGCGGCAAACAGGCGGGCAAGGATATGGGCATATTAACCATCGCCACCGTATTGCCGCAAACGTTTAGCCCGATATTATCCGCGCTGTTGCTGACGCAATTTCACAATAACTATTCGGCCTTGTTTGTCGCCGCGATTATTTTTGTCTTCGCCTCGTCGTTTTTTATCCTGCCAATTAAATCGGTCAGGTAAATCAGTAGTCCGACGGTAATGGATAGCCAACCTGGATAAGGAGTTTAGCCTGATGACCACACCGCGGTTTTCCGGCGTGATACCGCCGGTGCCCACCCGGTTTACCGGCGACGGCCTGGTGGTGGGCAATCCTTTTTACCACCCGCTGACCGGGACATGATGGCGCGGGTAAAAGAAATTCTAATCAATAGCGGCGTGCTTGAATAACAGCCAATCAAAATAATGGAGACAAAGTCATGGCAATGATCAGACGTTTCGGCAGCGTTATCGGCGTTCGCCCGGAAAAGCTGGAATATTATAAACAACTTCATGCCAATCCCTGGCCGGAAGTGAATGCAATGATTACGAAGTGCCATATCCGTAATTTTACGATTTATTATCGCGACGGATTATTATTCAGCTATCTGGAATATACCGGCGATGATTATGAAGCCGACCAGAAAATGATGGCGGCCGATCCGGCCACCCGCCGCTGGTGGGCGGAAACCGCGCCATGCCAGCTTCCATTGCCGGATGCGGGTGAAGGCGGCTGGACGGAAATGACGCCGCTTTATCATCTGGATTGATTGTTTAATACATAGGCCATAAGCGCGCGAATAGGATGTCAATATTCCAGGGGGTAATGCTGTCCATAATAAAGATAAGCCTGTTTATTGATTAGTCGAGCGCTACTACCGGTAATAATCAGAAGGTGAAGTGAATAATGAATATTATTTCTGTAACCACCATGGCCGGGATATTGATTTCCGGCCTGGCTCTCCCTACGTTAACCTTTGCCAATAATAATAATGCCGGCACTATTGAAAGCCGGCTGGAGCAGTTGGAAAAAAGAGTACAGCAGGCGGAGCGCCGCGCGCAGCAGGCGGAATATCGCGCGCAAATAGCCGAAACCAAAGTGCGGGACGCGCGGGACAACACCGAGCGGCTGGAACACGCCATCGCCGAAAACGCGGCGCAAGCCCGGGAAACCCATCAAGCGGTGCAGGAGACGACAAAACGCACCGCGGCCCTGGAAAAGAAGGTCCCGGAAAAGGAGGACGGCTGGTTTGAGCTGCACGGGTATGCCCGTTCCGGGCTGATGATGAACCAACACGCCACCCATTCGCGCGGCGGTCCCTACCTGACGCCCGCCGGCGATACCGGCGGCGCCGTGGGACGCCTGGGCAACGAGCCCGATACCTACGCCGAGGTCTACCTGGAGAAAAAACAGCATCTGGATAACGGCGCCACCACGCGCTTTATGGTGATGCTGGCCGACGGCCAGGAAAGTTACAACGACTGGACCGCCAGCACCAGCACCCTGAACGTCAGCCAGGCGTTTGCCGAACTGGGATCGCTGCCCTCGTTTACCGGCGTGTTCAAGGACAGTACGCTGTGGGCCGGTAAACGCGTGGATCGCGATAATTTTGAAATTCACTGGCTGGATTCCAAAATCATCGCCCTTAACGGCACCGGCGGCGGTATTTACGATGTGAAATGGAACGACTACGCCAAAAGCAACTTCTCGCTTATCGGCCGCAGCTTTGACGGCATAGAAGAGGTTAACGACGATATCCAAAGCTATATCCTGACGGCAAACAACTTTATCGGGCCGGTGCAGTGGCTGGTCAGCGGCATCAAGGCCAAGGATAACGAATATCGTCAGAACCGCACGGACCATGCGCTGGATAATGCCGGCAACAAAGGTTACCTGACTATGCTTGCCTACCATGGCGATGATTTTTACGGGCTGCGACCCGGCATGTCAAAAACCGCGCTGAGCTATGGCCATGGCCTGGGCGCCGAGGTTAAAACCGTGGGTACGCGCGCCGAGCTGACCAATCAGGCCAATACCCTGCGCCTGGCCACCTACGGCACCACGGAACTGGCCAAAGGTTGGGATCTGGCGCCGGCGATATTGGCGCAAAGCAGCACCGACCGCTATATCGAGGGCGATGATTATAAATGGGTGACGCTGAATGCCCGCCTGATGCAGGGCATTACCGAAAACTTCGCCCTGGCCTACGAGGCGTCCTGGCAGTATATGGATCTCGACCCGAAAGGCTATCTTGATTACAACAAAGTCAAAGGCGAGTTTTATAAGCTTACCTTCGCCCCGACGTTCCGCCCCGGCGATCTCTCGCCCTTTTTTACCCGCCCGGAACTGCGGGTTTATGCCACCTATATGAACTGGGATAAGGCGCTGGATAATTACGCTGCCAACGACACCTTGGGCCAAACCGGTTTCACCGCCGGCGGCCAGTGGAGTTTCGGCGTGCAAATGGAAACCTGGTTTTAACCGAAGGGCTCGCCGCCACACATAATCAGAGCTAATAAAAAAAATAGATCATACTTAGAGGGGCATAACGACATCATCAGGTGAACGCATGGGTTTTATGGGGTGGACCGCGGCCGTGGGCGGGTTGTTGTTGGTCATGTCGCTGGCGTCCGGCTGGATCCATCGCGGGCCGGTTACCTCATTCGGCTTTTACCTGGTGGCGGGGATCGTCTGCGGTCCCTGGGTACTAAACCTGCTGCGGGTGGACGTGGCCGCCCATGCTGTCCTTATCCAGCGGCTGACCGAGATCGCCATGGCCGCGTCATTGTTTATCACCGGCCTCAAGCTGCGGCTGCCGTTCCAGGATCCGGGCTGGCGCATGGGCATGCGCCTGGCTTTTCCCGCGATGCTGCTCACCGTGGCCGGCGTTACCCTTGCCGTCCATTGGCTGGCCGGGTTTTCCTGGCCCCTTTCCCTGGCTTTTGGCGCGATAGTGGCGCCCACCGATCCGGTGCTGGCCAGCCTGATTTCGGTTAACGACGCCCGCGACGACGACCGCCTGCGCGTGTCGCTGTCCAGCGAAGCGGGCATGAACGACGGCACGGCGCTGCCGATTTTAATGCTGGCGATGCTGCTGCTGACCAGCCATGAACCGCTGTCGTTCGCCATGCTGGGCCACTGGGCGCTGCGCGATGTCGCCTGGGCGCTGCTGGGCGGCCTGGGTATCGGGTTTGGCATGGGCCGCTTGATTGGGCACCTGGCCACCCACCTGAAAAGTACCCAGAACGACACCGCGCCCAATGATTTCCTCGCCCTGGCCCTGGTGGCATTAAGCTATGCCGCGGCGCAAAGCCTGGACGCATCGGGTTTTTTAGCCACCTTTGCCGCCGGCGTCGGGCTAAGACGCACCGAGCTTGGCATTTTTTCCCGCCATCCGCCGGACCATTTGCCGGAGGAAGAACGCGGCGGCACGGCGGAATCCCTGGTCAACCCCAACCAACGTCATGCGTCCGGGGCGGCGGGGCCGCTGCGCTCCGTCGGGCTGGTGGTCAGCGACGCGCTCTCCTTCGGCGATACCATGGAGCGGCTGTTTGCCGCCGGTATCGTTATCGTGCTGGGCATCACGCTGGCGATGCACTGGGATCCCTTGGGATTGCTGCTGGCGGCATTGGTCTTTATCCTTATCCGCCCGGCGGCGGTCTATCTGGCGACCATCGGCAGCGGCACGCCGCGCCTGCACCGGGCGCTGATCGGCTGGCTGGGCATCCGCGGCATCGGCAGCATCAACTATATTACCTGGGCCTATATCCACGGACTGGCCGGCCCCGATGCCGAGCGCATGGCCAATATGGCCTTCACCCTGATTGTGGCCAGCGTTATCGTACACGGCATTTCGGTCTCGCCGCTGCTTAACTGGCGGCAGGACAAAATGACGGCGGCGGCGAAACGCGCGGATAAACCGGATCCGCCGGGTGAGGGTTAAGCCGGTGTTTTACCCCCTTACCTCATGGTGACCAATTCTTCCGCCGCCGTCGGGTGAATCGCCACGGTATTGTCGAAATCACGCTTGGTGGCGCCCATCTTCATCGCCACGGCGAAACCCTGCAGGATTTCGTCCATGCCCAAACCGATGCCGTGCAGGCCGATCACCCTTTCTTCCGGCCCCAGGCAGACCAGCTTCATCCGGCACGGCTGGCGATGGCCGGTGACGGCGGTGTACATAGAGGTAAAGGCCGTTTTATAAATCTTGATCTGCTTTTCGCCGTATTTGGCAATCGCGTCCGGCTCGGTCAGGCCGATGGTGCCGATGGGCGGATGGCTGAACACCACGGTTGGGATCAGGTCGTAATCCAGGTGCTCTTCCGGCTTGCCGTTAAACAGGCGTTCCGACAGGCGGCGCCCCGCGGCCACCGCCACCGGGGTCAATTCCACCGCGCCGGTGTTATCGCCGACGGCGTAGATGCCCTGGACATTGGTGTTCTGGTATTTATCCACGCGGATATACCCGTTGCTGTCGGTTTCCACGCCGGCCGCGGCCAGGTTGAGTTTATCGGTGGACGGCTCGCGGCCGATGGCCCAAATCAGCGTGTCGACGGTAAATGCCTGGCCGTTTTCCAGCGTCAGGGTCAGGCTGTCGTCCCGGTTTTTCACAATGGCTTGCGGGATCGAACCGGTATGCAGGTTTGGACCTTCCGCCTGCATAATTTCCACCAGCGTGTCCACCACCAGCGGATCGAAGGTGCGCAGCGGCGCGTGCTTACGCACAAACAGATGGGTCTCGGCGCCCAGCGCATTCACCACCCCGGCAAGCTCCACCGCGATATAACCGGCGCCGACCACCGCCACGCGCCGCGGCATGGCGTCCAACGCAAAAAATCCGTCGGAATCGATACCATATTCGGCGCCGGGGATATCGATATGGCTGGGGCGTCCGCCGGTGGCGACCAGAATATGATCGGCGGTCACGCGTTCGCCGTTGATCTCCACGGTATGCGCGTCGACAAACGTGGCGAAACCCTCGATAACATCGACTTTATTGTTGCCCAGTACCCGTTCGTAGGACTGATGGATACGGTCGATATAGGCGCTGCGGCTTTTGACCAGGGTCTGCCAGTCAAAATGATTAATCTGGGTGTCGAAACCATAATCCGGGCCGTATAGCTTGATGGCTTCGGCGATTTGCGCCGCGTGCCACATGATTTTTTTCGGGACGCAACCGACATTCACGCAGGTGCCGCCAAGATATTTGGCTTCGATAAGCGCGCACTTCCGGCCGTACGATGCGGCGCGGTTGATCGAGGCGATACCGCCGCTGCCGCCGCCAATAGCGAGATAGTCGTAATGTCTGGTCATCAGGATTCCCTTTTGGATTTATGATGGGCACAAGTTTAACGCGCAACGCGCCGTTGTCGCAAAGTTTGCGTCAATACCTCCGATAGGCGGAATAACGCCGACGGCCGGCGTTATTCAGGCACCACCCAGCGCACCAGGGTATGGCCGTGGCCGGTGGGCACCAGCGCCTGATGCAGCCAGGGCAGCAGCTCGGCCATCTGCTGTTCCAGCATCCACGGCGGATTGATGACAATCATGCCGGAGCCGGTCATGCCGCGCTGATCGCTGTCCGGCCTGACCGCCAGCTCGATTTGCAGGATGCGGCGAATCTCGGTTTTCTCAAGCGAGGCGAGGATTTTTTTCACATGCTGGCGCAGCACCACCGGATACCACAGGGCGTAAACGCCGGTGGCAAAACGCTTATAGCCTTCCTCAATGCCGGATACCACGTCGGGATAGTCGGATTTCAGCTCATAGGACGGATCTATCAGGATCATCCCGCGCCGGCTCAGCGGCGGCAACTGTGATTTTAACTGGCCGTAGCCGTCGGCGCGCAACACCTCGGCGCGCGCGTCCTTCTGGAACTCATTGCGCAGCAGCGGATAATCGCTGGTGTGCAGCTCGGTCAGGTGCAGCTTATCCTGCTCGCGCAACAGATGGCGCGCAATCAGCGGCGACCCGGGGTAATAACGCAGGGTTCCGCTGCGATTATAATGGCGAATCGCCGTCAGGTACGGCTCCAGCAACGCCGGGCAATCATCGCGCTGCCAGATTTTGCCGATGCCGTCCAGATACTCCCCGGTACGCTCGGCGCGTTCGCTGCTGAGTAAATAGCGCCCGGCGCCCGCGTGGGTATCGAGATAAAGGAAAGGTTTTTCCTTTTCCTTCATGGCCGTCAGGATCAGGCTCTGGACGGTGTGTTTCAGCACATCGGCGTGATTACCGGCATGAAAACTGTGGCGATAACTCAGCATTTTTCAATTACCATCTGAAATTTATAGATATTTTTATTTTTTTTCATCTTTTTTACCATTTATTACCCCACGGATCACCCCACGGGAATTTGCACAGTTGCGGAAACAAGAGAACTATAAGTGGGCAGTATAAAGCAGAATGGCCTATATATGGACACGGCTTCTGTGATATTGAGAGGTCAGGGCAGGGTAGGGTGAGCAAATTGCCAGCCAAGAAGAGCATTAACGTTGGCTGGCTTGGCTTTACATCCGGTTTTCCCCACCTAAATCATGGATGCCGCAAAGCGCTGTCATCGACTTAACCGGGGTAGACGCATTCACCAGGCTGTATATCATCGGCTTTGATCTGATAACCCTCATGATATCCAGTAGCCCCCGTTACGGTTATTTTCTGCCCAAATCGGCACAGCATCAGCTCAAGCGCCAGCAAATCGAATCCCACTACCCGTAACGGGTAAGGCGTCCGCTTGTCTGTCTCAACCTGAATTGCGGCCACAGCCATCACCTTGCCTGTTCGGGTCTTGATACGCTTTGGGGCTTTGGTGATCCTGCCAGTGATAGTAATCATGGGTTACCTGATTGGCATTGGGAAAAAAGGCCGGTATCTAACCGGCCAAAGGTGGAGAATAACCGGGTCATCGCCCGTTTGCTTAAATTCTCATTGATTGGAAAATGTCGCCGGCCAGCACATACAGCAACTCAGGAATAACCGGGTAAGTGTCTGAGTCATCCTTGGTCACATAAAGCACGTACTCCCGGCATTGATACACAACATCCAGGGCTGATAGTCCGAAAGCGCCACCGGCAATGATTTCCCCCTCTTCATGCTGCGGTGATTCGTTAATAGCCAATCGATAGCCGCCAAACGTCATGGGCGGGTTATCAGGGCCTTCACTTAAATAGAGACCTACCGCCTTAGCCGCCACTGCCGCCCGCTCGTCATCACCCATGCTGTCCGCCTGGCCTGCATAATCTGACAATCGTTGCTTGATAACAGCGATGCTCATTTCAACATACCGCCCTGTTTCGCTGCCGTTAACCTTGGGCGCTTTTGTCGTCGCTGTTTTTTTCACGGCGTTCTTGGTGCGCTGATCGTGGCTGTCGCGGTAACGAGATAAATAATCGTCGCTGGCCACCTGGTCAATTCTTCCATCGACCCGCGCCGGGAATCCCTGCTTGCTCTCCCAATTATAAAAAGCGCGGCGACTCATTCCGGCATGGTTGGCGTATTCACTGACTGACATCAACATTAAAATATTCTCCGTAATCGTCCGACTGTGAACCTTCACACTTTTGGGTTCACACCTGTGAAGGGGTTTACACTTATTGTCGAGAATGTGTGAATCAAGTGTGAATCAAATTTCAATAGTTTTTAATATTAACTTTTTGTTTATTAAATCAATTATGAAATAACTGTGAACCGCAAAATGTAAAGTGTGAATCAAATTCAAAAGTTGATAGCTAGACGGAAAACACGGCGCGCAATGCCCGTGTAATAGGCACCCCTCCAGAGGGACCCAAATGATATTGGTTATCATTGATGGCATCCAAACCATAGTGATTTAAATATTTTGAGCATATTTTTTCACCCTAATCTGCAATGATGTAATTACGGGAAAGGTAAGGATGCCGCGACCTTAGGCCCCTGCACTGTTACTACTTTCTTTTCGCCGGTCTGACTATTAACTATCGTCAGCTCAATCTGCGTTTTATTGTCTTTAAGTGCATCCGAAATGGCTTTTGCTATTTGTTCAGAACCATTAGCAGATTGATGCTGCTGGTTAATATTTTCTTTTTCACCGGTTATAATTGTCGGGATTTGTTCTTTGCCTCCCTCCCCGTTTGAGTTTTCCTTAGCCGGTTCCGATGGCTGAACTTGGGGTGCGCCCGCGACTTGCTGATCCGTATATTGCGTTTGGCTTTCCTCTCTGCTTATAACTTGGCGTATCTGCCCTGGGGTATAACGGCTGTTCCCTTCCTGTCTGAATATAGCGGCCAGCACCCTGGCACGAAGAGTTGAGTCAGAAAGGTTTAGCGGAGCGTCCTTATCTAATCCCAATTCACTACTTGCGCCACTTATCATTCCTTCGGTGTTATTGCCATCTTTCCGGGGTGATGCCGTGCTGATTATGTCCGTTAAAGTTTGCAATGGTTGATAATGAGCGGCTTCTGACTTCCCGCTGTAATAAAGCTGTAATTGCCTGTCTGCTGCCAGAATACCTGCTTCTGGTGTCGGAAACCGAGCAAATCTAGGCTCCGCGACGCCTTGCTCACGTGTTGCGCCGGCTTGGCGAGCATAATTAAGATTCCATGGATTATTATTGCGTACAGATCGGGCGTTTGGGTCTACCACCGGGTCAATGGGCGGAACTGTTACTGGTCCAGGCACATGTAGCGCCTGGACATCACTTGCAAAATCAGTGGCTCTATATGCTGGGATATACCGCGCATCGATTTTTTTTCTCAATTCAGGCGACTCATACCCAATGTTGAGTTGATATTTTTCGATATCAGTCAGCGTTTTCTTGAAGCCTTCGTCCTTTGACGCCTTCCTCATGCGATCGTAGTCGCTTTCGTTGTTCTGGCCCATGCTGAAGAAGTGAGCGACAGAATAGCGGTCAAAGGAGTTTTTCATCAGGTCGGAAATCTGGCCCACCTGATCCTTGATAAGCTGACTTTGACCCATCCAGGCTTCGCTGCGCATCAACATGCCATCCCAAGATGACGACATTTGGTTAATCTGCTTTCGGAATGCGGCGGCGTTCTGGAGATCCTTTTCGCTGAATATTAATCCATCCCGCTGGGCTTGGTCCTTCAGGCGCTGGACCTCGGTAGTGGACTGACGCAAATAGTTCAGCATTTCCGGCGATAACCCTAACTTCCGGGCAATAAGCGCCTGGATGCCCGGCGTGAAATTTTGGAACTTGCCGTTCAGGTCTGTTATCAGCTTGCCCACATCGACAAGGTTTTCCTTGGTTAAGCTGAAACCAATGCCCTCTTTTGCCAAAATGGCTTTGATGGATAAGTCCCCACGATTGTGGGCTACTTCGTTGGCATTTTCAAAAAAACTACTCACCGATCCCTCAGCTGCTTCCCTGGTCGCGCCGTTCTCCACCATGGCGCCTGTTAACTCCTGAAACGCCTTGGTAGTCATGCTAATGTTTTTTGCCGTGGTCTGGATCCGGTAGCCATTATTGGCAAAATCCACCAGATTATTTTTCATGGAATTAATGGCGGTCGCGGCGCCTCCGATCCCAACCGCAAGACCGGTAACCATTTTCAGCGGAGGCACTATATCCCCGATAAACTGGACCGACTGACGGGCACCCTTTGTTAAACTATCAAATTGTGAATTGATGTTTAGCAGCCCATCAATAGACTGCTGACCACCTAATTTCAGTTTTTCAGGGGTCTGGTCAAGTTTCGGGATAAGATTATTGACCGCTTCGTTAATACGGTTAATGCTCTCCGTTGCTTGGTCTTTTGCTGTTAACTCGAAATCAAATTTGTTAGCCATTATCCCACCCGTAAATGTTTCTGATTATTTTTGACATATCTACAATAGTGCGATTTAGATAGGCGTAATCATGTCTTCGATATTCCAAGGCTCGATATATTTCTCAAGCACTCTTAATGCGCCTGTAAATCCCGCCTGATAACCGTTTGTGTCTTCGTGTGTTATGCCGTACATAAAAGATGCAAGGTTGCGGTCTTCTGTATCCAGACATTCCCAGCCAGGGAAAACCTTAATCATTTTCCGTTTCGTGAAGTCGCTGAGGTGTCGGGGGCTTATAGCCAAAGTGCGAATAGCATCTAAGTGCGGCGTTTCTTTGGCTATTAATTTTAGCGCCAGTACAGGGTTATTTTTCGCTTCTTGGCTGGCGGCTATCCAATGCGCGTTACCATGGCGGTCCGGCGTTTGCTGGCTTTGATCTGGTTTAATATCAAACCCTGCCGCGTTGCTGGCATATCGTCCGCGACCAGGGTGAGCACGCTGGTTATTACTCGCATTGGGTTGTTGTTTCAGGT
This sequence comes from Acerihabitans sp., assembly GCF_036398755.1. NCBI lineage: Bacteria > Pseudomonadati > Pseudomonadota > Gammaproteobacteria > Enterobacterales > Pectobacteriaceae > Acerihabitans > Acerihabitans sp. The sequence goes on from NZ_DASWOM010000064.1 coordinate 74,115, forward strand.
GATTAAAATTATGCATTTATTCTAACCCCCCACCTTATTGCGACAAGATTCCCGGCGCTGGCATACCTGCATCCAATTGCGCTTTTATTTTTTTAGCCTCATTCAACGGCGTGGCCGCTTTACCGTCAACGCGCTTACTGTCGCCGGGCAATGCTTTACCAGTGGCGCGGAATTTCGCGTTTCGCTGGGCTGCTGCCTTGGCTACAGTATCGTTGTATTCTGCATCGGCTTGGCGGCGGGCGGCGATATTATCGGGTGTCTCAGGATTGGCGTCGTTGAGCATTTGAGATGTTCGGGCTATTAGCGCCTGAACTTCATCTACCGTCATTGGCTCTACCATCTTTTCAAGCGACTTTGAGGCCTGAACCCGTGCGGCGTGGTAACCATTTTTATCGCCGTTTTGCGCTGAATACATGCTCGCCGTGAGGGCTTGCTCCTCGTCATCTTGGAACTCCCAGGTTGGGTCGTTCTCTTCCATGTAACCCTGAGTAAATTTTGAAAGAGCTTGGGGAGCATCAACCAATTGGGCTTTGATTTTTTTTGATGAAAAATCGGTAGTTTTCAGCAAACGAATAGCCAATACCGGGTTTTCTTTGGCTTCATCGGAAACAGCGACATTGTGCGCCCGGCTATGTTTGGTTGGAGCTGCCGTTTCACGCGACACATCCTGATCAAGGCGCTGTTGGGTATTCTGATTCTGATACTGCTCATCCGCACCTGGGCGAATGTTCGCGCCGGGTTTCAAGTGATCGAAATTCAACATTGTTTTTTTGTCCTTCTCGTGAGGTTTATCAGTATGCGAACGGGCAGATTCGTAAGAGGGTTTCGATGGCCTAATGCCGAGCAGGGTAGCAAGACTGAACGCGGCCATTATAGCGCTACTCCGCTCAGTGCCTTGTCCACCAGCTTACGGGCCACTTCGTGAATGGAGGGAGTGATACCGAACTCAGAACGCCCACGTTCCATTTCTTGCAATAGCCGAATTTGATCAACCTGCTTCTGGGTTAGTAAAACTGCCTGTGTAGTCGGCTTACGGTTCATATCGCTACCTATGTACTGGTTGGTTATCCAGTTTATATTATTTCATAAATAGGGATAATTTCAACTACAGTTGCATTTTATGCAATACTGATTGCACTCACACCGTATACACGTTTACAGCATGTGGCACGGTTCCGGCACTTATAACTGTTTACGGTGTTTACATATGGCGGATAAAAAACAAAGCAGGCTTTTCTCTTTCAGAGCACCAGCGAATTTAGCCGATCTGATTGATGAGGCGGTGAAAGACTCAGGGAAAGATAAATCAGCGTGGTTATTGAGCGCTGTGATGGACAAGTTAGGCTGTCCAGATGGCTTGCCTTCCGCAGAATCACGCATGGAAGGCCTTATCAGCCAAATGGAAACCCTGCTAAATGGTACAACAGCGTTGCCCAATATTTGCAATCAGACTTTAGCTAACGCCAGAACAACCGGCGCAGCACCTTTAACAGCAAAAGAAGCAATCACGCTCATGGTGAAGGACGCCGAACGGCAGGGTATCCAGTCCAGCAATAAGTTGATGGTGGCTAAGCTTAATGAATTGGGTATCAGGCCAGCCAGAGGCGGCCCCTGGACTGTCAGCGCCGTTGATAGCATCAAGAGACGGATGCAGAATTGATAAATTGACCAGTATCAAATATATTTTTATTGCATTGCAATTGATGAAAGTCAGATACGCATCCCTGTATTCAAGTCTGTCATTTTACGACAGAGACTGTTATTTTTCATTTTCTTTAGGCGTTTGCGATCGTGAGTATAACGAAAGTAAATGAGTGAACTGGCAAGAATAGAGACAATTGTAATCGGTTAATAATCTGGCGCAAGGATGCGCATTTAACTTAAAAATGCGTACAACGGAAATTTTCCTGTACTGTCTAATTTTTAGCCCTGATACTAGTGACATCAGATAGTTATTGCTTGCCATTGTTGGAGAGATCATGAGCCTTAAAGCAGATCATTTGCGCGACGGGTGTCAATCGCTAGTTCGAGAATTGACTCGTCTATCACAGCTTAGAAAGCCCTTAAGCATTGATGAATTTTATGAATATACTGCTAACGAATTATTTTTAAAGAAGATTTTCGAACTCTATGGCGGGGACATCATCAGCCTAGGAATACTTGACCATAAAAATATCGTTCACGATCAAGAACTAATTAACTATATTGAAAATGCTTTTAGCCGTCATTCTAACGCAGTTTCGCCAGAAGACTACGGCGTCAATGATAACGCCTATTTACTGGCCATAAATATTGCAGTGGCGATATTAAGAGAAGCCGACGAATTTTAGCGCTGATGCTGAGCGCTAGATAGCAAAAAACCCACGGCTGGGTGGGTTCAAATGGTTTGACTAGAAAACTTCCTGGCATAATCGGCCAATCTTCTCATTCTGTCTTCATCATTGGCTTTTCTATGGGCAGGTGGGGTAAACACGGCAATCAGTGAATAGCTATTCTCATCTAAGAGACTTTTTGCGTAGACTAACGCTGTATCTGATGTTCGATACCATTGTAAAACTACGGGATCCGCTAAATTAGCATGCCGGGGCGGAGTTATGAACCTATCACCGTTTATGGATAAATGAACATGCCAAAGACCTGAATCTTGTATATCATCAGGCCTATCATAGGCGGTATCACGTCCGAAATAATCTGGCAATTTACCTGTGGCTTTATAGTTTCTGAAATCTTCTAGCAATGTTTTATCAAGCCCAGGAAACTGCAAAAACACTGGGGAAAGATAATATTCATAACTATCAACGTTGTATTCAACAGTTATGTGCAATATTCACCTCAGTGAAAGCTACCAGATTCAAAAACATTAGTCCCATGTTTTGCAAGTGCGCGTAAAGCATGTATATCTATATCGCTTGCAAAAACCCCCACAGCCTTAGTCATCTGAAGTATTAAGTGGTTTAACTTGGCGGCAGACGCCCTTGCCTGCGCTGTAACAAGTAGAGGCCGTTTTAACAAATGACGCTTTTCTTCCGGACACTCTTTGTAAATATTTTTAATGGCACCTTCAAGCCCGCGTAACTGAAGCTCAATCAGATCAGTTTTGACTGGATCTAATGTCTGAATCACCATATCACGCTTGGACTCTGGAGACTCAACAAGCAAGCGGTATGCCACGTTCAGGGTGTCCGTCAATTCTTTGATAAAGTCCAATGCCCGATCCATCATCAACCCCCGAGCCTCTGTGCTATGCTCGGCATTGAAATTATAACCGCAAGGCGCTAATGACAAGAAATTGTTTTCTTGACAATACAATGCTGTGGAATGCTGCATCAGCAAACCAATTGCAGCGGCTGTCTTGACGGAGTCGATAAATGGCATTCTGGTTTTATCTTCTTGATTACTATGCATAATGTCCTCCTTGTGAACAGGAGCACTTCTGACAATAATGCCGGAGAGGCTGATCTCCGGCATGTTTCACCTTCAGGTGTCTGTATTCATCTTAATACCATCGGTCATATTTGGGCAAGCTAATGGCAGGATGGATACCTGCACGTTCGGCGACGTTAGGAAAGGCGGTCATGCAAGATCGACGATCTTAAGTATCAAATTACCGATTAGGTAGTGCTAATTCTGCGATTTATCACCAAGATAAATTTTTGTGATTTTTTGTCAATGAACACAGAAAGGCATTTTCTGCTACATGATTTGGCAGGCACTTCTGCTAAAGAGCGTTATCCGTCGCTTCTCCTTTTACGCCTCCATCCCTGCACCGTCACGGTGATGGCCCCTATGGGCGTTTGTCACGATTATGTTCTGCGTTTTTTTATATATAAGCAAAAGTGGGTCGGTTCGGTCGGTTCAGTCGGTTCATGCCTTTAAGATATTGATATTTAACAATTAGTCTCGCCACATTGAACCGACTCGTGGGTCGGTTCAGCACTATGCTACGTCGGTTCACTACGCCAGCCAGGAAAGAAGCTTTCAAATAAGGTCGGTTCAAAGTGGTTAAGGTCGGTTCATGGTCGGTTCAAAATAAAGGAATAAATATATATAAATCATATTACTAAAAAATTGAACCGACTGAACCGACCGAACCGACCCACTTTTACCTTGTGTGAGAAATTAATCCTCATCATCCGGCATCATCAACACAACGAAACGCGGTTGCTTACCGTCTATGCGCAGTGATTTGCGTGTAACTCCCTTGCCGGGCTTATCCAACATGCCCGCGTCGGCCAGAATCTGAGCGAAAGCGGTAGGATTGGCACCGATCGCAATCTCATCATTAAATACGGCAGGGAAGGTATGAAATACCAACGTTTCACCCCCCGGCTTTTTTACGCGATATCCGGCCAGGTCTTTTATCGGCAGGTCACGCGGATCACCGTTGGGACGCGGCAAATACCGGCTATAGCCAAATCGCTGCAAGAATGCTTCCGCCTGTTCAACCCATGCTTTCGCCTCACGATTACCCATGCCGAATTCATTCACCCAGGCGTTAAAGCTGTGCTGGAGCGCGTCCCGGCTGTCTTGCTCAGCCCACCCGGTCAAATGCTGTGAGAGGATTAGCGCGGCTTCCAGAATGGCGAACCGTGACGCCACCCGCCGTACCTGCTCGCTGGCTTCACCGGGCAACAATCCTAACCACCGGCGCTCGGCTAACTGCACAGCTTGTATTGAGGCTTCTTTCTGGCTGGCAAGGTTCTTGATCCACTCACGTCCGACCGCGCCATAATTCGCCTTGCTGGCATCACGCATCGCATCAGCATGGGCCTTGCCGTCCGTATAGCCGTGGTACGCTGTGGCTTTGCTGATGGGGACATTCAGCAGGCGCACCAGTTGCCCGGCGTTAACCTTACCGCCATCGGCCCGGATATAGCTTTCCATGTCGATTTCACCGGTACTGAACGCCATGGCCCGCCACCGCTTAACGTCCCGGTTGCCGCCTTCCTTCGCTCCTTGGATTTTGCCCACACCGTTAAAGAGCGCATAAGCGGCTTCAGCTACGGCGCGGCGATTACTGCCCTGTCCGATTTCGTCCAGGGGCATAAATCCGTCATTGTGAGCGGCGGCCTCATTCACCAGGCCCAACGCGGTTGAGTACCAGGTTAGCTTTAATGCTTCCGGCTCGCCGTATACGCTACTGGCCGCATTGCCGGTTGTCGTTTTACCGACCGATGACCCGCCGAACAAATGGACACCGAACCCATCGGCACCCGCGATACCAATCAGCGGCGCGGCCAGGGCGCAGGCGATACCCAACATCATTGATGGGTTACCTTGCGCCAGCATTGCCACACTGTTGCGCCAGCTCTCCGCCGTTCCTTTGACGGTATAGCCCCTTGCGGCGGCAGAACGGCCATTAAACAATACCGGATGCTCAGATTCACCGATGACCGACCCGTCCGGCATGATATAAGCGCCGCATTGCCAACCTGAGGCACCAGCAATCGCCCACATCTGGCGGTTACCGCTGCGTTGCAAATGATCGGCCAGGATGGCCCGTAAGCTGCTTTTTGTCGTGACAGACAGACCGCCGGACTTCAACTTCGCCCAACCCTCACGCTCCCCGATATCGCGCATGGGAAGCGCTTCCGTCCGTTCGGTTTTACTGCCTTCGGGTTGCCAGCTTAAAACCAGATAGCGCTCGTTATCATCCTGCCCGATGCCGGACACCAGCAACGGCGCACTTAACCAGCTTTCATTGTTGATGATTTCGCCGCTGTCTTTATCCACCTTGGGAGTGATCCAGAAAACACCATCTTTTCTGTTCTCTACATGGGGTTTGAGCGGGTCAGACCCTTGGCGGTCTTTTTTACCGCCCTCTATCGCTTTCAGTTGAACCGCCACGCCTGCCCCCTTAGGTTGGTACTCATTTTCTGCAAAAGCCGCTGTAGCCGCCTCTACGCCGTTTTGTTGCCGATAGTCGTCCCAGTCCGCCTTATGGTCAGTCGGTGGCAAGGTGACCCAGCCAGCCACGGCAATAGCGGCTTTCTCGGCGGATTCCTTCCCCACATTGCTATGTCCGGGTTTCACATCATTATCAGCGGCAATGATGATCCGCGCCGTCGGGTATTTTTCCCGAAACCCCTGTGCTACAGGCAGAAGGTTACCGGCGTCAATTGCTGCGACAATCATCGCCTCGGGGCGCATCAAGCCGACAGATATCGCTGTGCCTATCCCTTCGGACAAAATGATGACATCGGGTAACTCGATGCGGTGCGTGATGTGATATGCGCCTTTCTTTTTGCTGCCGGCTAACAGCTTTTTCTCTCCATCAGGCCGGATAAGCTGTGCGCCGGTCACCGTGCCGTCCATCGTTTGCAGCGTTAGCACCAGGGAGCCATCGGCCAGGATTGGCATGTTGGGGCAATCCAGCCCCTTATTTTGCAGGTATGCCGATATCCCCGGCTTTGCCTTTGCCACCAGCGCCGCCACCTTATCGGTGATCGACTGATTCGATTGGGGCTTCTCCCTGGCGGGCTTGGGTTCGGGCAGTGGTATCGCCATCACATTGGCTACCAGCTCGGCGGCTTGCCGGGCGTCACACCTTTTCACCTTGATGACCAGATCCAGCCCGGTGCCAGCCCCGCAATGCGAACAGTGATAGGTTCCCCGGCCTTCCTTATCGTCGAACCGGTAGCGGGTAGCGCCGCCACAGCTCGGGCATTCGCCCTCATGCCGGTTGATGGGGATATCTAGCCGTTGCAAGATGACGGGCCAATGGCCGGTAGCCTTGGCGCGAACGTCATTAACGAGATTGTCCGTTATCATTTTTTGGCGGCCTCCCGTTGCTTTAATTCAAAATCTGCGCTCTGGGCATTTTCATTGAACGCCTCGGCAATCCTCGGCAGATGCATAAGCGCGAGACCCATCGAGCGGAGATCCGCCGCGGCTAAATCGTCGCTGTAGTCCGCATTACCGGTGGCCCAAAATGCCATGCTGCCCATTGCGCGGATACCCTCCATGATGCCGGATAGAGCATCCTCGCTATGGCAGCGGAGAGATTGAAGCGTATCGGCATCCATTTCACGGAAATTGTAAACAGCGATGTGATCGAAAATATCGGCCATGCTCATGCCCTCCCGGCAAAAGTGAATTCAGCGACAAAGCGCACCAACGGATAGCTACAGGGATGCTCATACCCTTTGCGGGTAAAAGTGACGCGATTAAACTCGACAGACTGCACGGTCACGAGCTGGCCGCGATTGTCTTTGTATTGGTCGTGCGGCAAGGGTTCACGCATTGCCGACCTCCTTGTCGAGTGAATAGCGGATCTCGTTGTTGGTGTCACAGGCAATGGAAATTAAGTCAAACAGCACCGGGGATACCTTTTCGTCACTGGCCATATTCATAATGACCTCAAATAACGAGCTGGTTATGCCTGCCTTGTATGCGGCATCGTCTAATGAGATTGGCTCACGCATGATTCACCTCCACACCGATATCGTTTTGCTTTAAACCCCGATTGGCGTGTTTGAGCAATACCTGCGGATCTATTGCGTCAAGACCGGTCATATACGGTGCCATTTCCGCCAGGCACTTTTCTATCTCGCTAAAAAAGCCCACTGCCTGGCCGGTTCTCGTATCATCAATGCCCAGCGTTTCCACGCCAAACATATCTAAAGCGATATGCTGGAGGATCCCGCCAGGACTGCGTGAATGCTCGCGAAGATGCTTGATAAAAATCAGTGCCAGTGCTTTTCCTGTTTCACATCCACCGTCATATCCGCCTGTTGGTGGGACGTTCCATAATGACAGCCCTATTTTCCCCTGCTTTTTGCCAACGAACGGCAATCTATGGGTCTGGTTTTTCCGGCTGTTATTAAATTTGAGGTTAGACATGACGCACCTCCTGAACCGGCACACGCTTAACTAGGAACGTAATAAACCGGACTCTCAATGCTGCGCGTGCTTCCCATAGGGTTTCCGATTCAACGTAAATACGGCGCTGAAGGCGCATGTCTTTGCGAGATACCGCATCAAAGTAATAACGGTATTTAGTCATGGCGTGCCCCCTGCACCGGCAGGCGGCCAGCGAATACCATCACGCAGCCAGCGGGCGACAGCTCCCGCGCTTCATGCTCGGTTGTGGCGACGATGTGAATAACGTTGCGTTCCGTGGCGCTTAGGGCCAGAAAACGGTACTGAAACTTTCGGCAAAACTGGGTAGACTGGATGTCAGCCATGATCGTTACCTCGTTTAACGGTTTGGTAAGAGGCCCCGCCAGTGTTCGAGCACTTCGGGGCTTCGCTATATTTAGCAGTTGCAAAACATTATGAGTTACGTTGTAATTACAACCACGGGATAATAATAGGAGTTTTGTAATTACAATGTCAACAGAAAAGGCAAAAACCGACCAATACCAGATTCGCCTGGCGCATGAACTTCGTTCCCAATTAGAAGAAGAAATGCGTAAGGACGGTGATTCATCCCTAGCAACATGGATAAAACGGATAATCAGAAAGGAACTACAGCAGCGCGGTATAGAGCCAAAGGGTTGATCCCCTTTGGACTCAGCCAACGGCTGGGTTAAGCCAGCATAGGCCGCTAAGCTGGATTTCCTGCTTAGGGCATCAGCTAATACCGTACACCCTTCAATATCGAACTGCGCCAACGACGCACACCCCAAAGCCCGAATATGGGCTTTGATAACCAAAGTGTAAAAATACACTTTGCTCGCCATCCAGAGGGAAGGATTTGAGACCCCGCCCTTTTTGTTTGCGCCTGACTGACCTACGAAACTTTCGTAGATGCTTTCGGGTTCCCAGATGATATCGGCCTGACTCAGCGGGTAACTTTCGGTTACTTGCAAAGGCTCCCCTCTTAAAGAGGGTAGGTTCACTGGGTTACTTTCGGTTACCCTGTCAACTAATTGATTTTCCTCATGGCGCAAATCGGCTCCGTCTAAAGTGATGGCTTGCGCCGTGCTGCCATTTTCATGGTGGGAAAGGCAAACATCCCGCAAGCCCCCGACGAAATTCGTTCCGACCTCCAAACCGGAATACTGTTCGTGTTTGATTTGCACCAGCGGATTTCGTCGGCACAAAATTTGCGCACTGCTAACAGAGTTGTGCAAAGCTTTAGCGTGACATGTAGTCACGCGCAGATCAGCGGCTACCCCCATTCGGGGACGTTTGCGGCCATCGTTACTGCGTAAAGGCATGGCACCCTGGGGGAATGGGAAGCCAGCCAATGGAAAGGCTTCTTCCTGGCTGGCGGCGCAGTTAGTCATGGTGGGCCTCCAGGCGCTTGGCTAACCAGCGTTGTGATAGGCGAGTTAATTCATCCTTCCGTTGGAAATAATCCATGCCCATATCAATCATGGTTGTGTTGGTCTGTTCCAGGTAAGCGAAGTGCTCCAACTGGTCGGTGTTCATGCCATCACGCGGTTGCCCAGTGATCCCGTTTACCTGTGCCCATTGCTTGGCTGTCAGTCCGCCTAGAACCATTTTGGCAATCATGTTGCTTTCAGTGCTGTAGTGGCGCTGTTGCGTCTCCTTGCCCAGTTCGGCGCGGGCCATATCAAGGGCGGCGCACATTGGTTTATAAAAACTGGCGGCGCTAATCCGTGCGCGGAGTTGTTGGCGTAACTGTGCGGCAATTGCGGGAGCAGAACGGCTTAGTTCTTCTTCGCACTGAATGAAGTAACGGCGAACGGCGCGGCCCTGCTCGTTGCGCTCAACCATTGCCAATTCTTTAGCCATAGACAGGCTTGGGTAGTAATCCTTCTCAGGGCGACCACGTTTTTTATTTTTCCCCGGATTCGGGGAATAATGCTCACTAATCAACCATGCCGCATCGTGATTCTCATCGTTGAAATAATCTTCCCCTTGAACAAAGCCATATTCCTGAATACGTTCATTGATCCATGTGGAGAAATCACGCCCCACGCCTAACGCTTTATGTAATGCTTTGGCGCTCACAATTTTGGTTTCACGACCGGCAATCTTGCCGGGAATGACAGGGATCAATTCAGCAAAGCTGTTACCGTTGGTATCGCTTCCCATGCTTTGGGCGTAGGGGTATCCGCCCCGGCTATTGCCAGTTTCTTTTTGTTCCATTTCTTTTGCTCCGATTAGTCGTTAATTAGAGCCGCCGCGACAGCATTTGTAATTCTGCTTGGTATTCTCCGCAAACTCTCGCAAACCTTTTCCTTTTCGCTGATCAAACGATATTGCGGGTATTTGCGTTATTTCTCTGCTAGGCCGATTTACGGCTATACGGGTTATTAACGTTCTCAACGGCGGGAGGGTTACGTACCCACCAGAGCACATCAGAAAGGAGCCAGGCGCAGGAGTTGCGGCCAAAGTGGCAACGGGGTGGAAACTTGCCCTCATTTTCAAAAAGCCAGCGGGAGGTACGGGACAAACTGGTTATCTCTTGGCATTCGCTCTCTCGGATACGGCGATCATAAGGAATGCCGTATTCAGACAGGAGCGAGCGCCGTTGCTCGGGGGTGGGCGGGGTATAGGTGAGATTTGGCATGTTGCCTCCACTGTTTCTATGTTATGGAGGTGATACTATTTGATGTGCATACAGTTTTCCATCGAGAATGGAATCCATTGAAATAAAGAATATATCCACTGAAAAAATATTGATCCATTAAGATATAACACACTTGTTTTTTTTTAATAGAAGTAACACAACCATCTGTTTTTATTATTAAAATCAAATGAAGTTAAAGTGAGTTTTCATAATACTATTGTACGACAGTGAACGGACATGAACGGACATGAACGGTAATAAACTATAAGCAACAATGACGTGCAATGACGTGCAATGAGGTGCAATGAGGTGCAATGACGTGCAATGACGTGAGGTGACGTGAGGTGACGTGAGGTGACGTGAGGTGACGTGAGGTGACGTGAATGGAGCATGCCGATCCAAAACTGGCGTTTGGCGATGAGTCGTTTTATTATTGAGTTCGGTGACCGGCTGAACGGTCACATTTAATAAGATGGCAATTACACAGAATCATTTACAGGGTCGCCGTTAACTTTCATCATGTATAGCCTTAAGGGCTAATGAGGCTTTAGCATGGAAAGCTGAACGCTTGATGCCTTTTTCACTAACTTGCTCTTTTTCAGCCAAAGCTAATATATCTTTGTAAATTTCAGAAATGGTCGGTTTCTGCACCGTTCCATACTTACCGTTGGGATGCTTATATGCTAAAAGCTTGATTAGTAGCCCCATCATTTTTTGCGTTCCTTGTTCTTCGTCACTCTTTCTGTGTTGACCTCGGCCTGATTTTCTCGTTTGTGACACTAGTTCAACTAACGGCCTTCCTCCAAAAGCCATCATGTACTTTTGCCAATCATTGGAATAAGAATAAGCTATCACTGCTTCTTTTCCTTTTTCAATAATAATTTCAGGAGTAATGCCCTCTCTCATAAAATCATGGGTAGCAGCAAACACCAAATCTGAATTCATTTCATCATTCACACTACTTACTTGAATATTAAGAGATCGTATGTTTCTGGATATAGTCTTTTTAATATCTTGAACTTCTTCAACCATTTCTTCTTTTAAATCCTTAGTTTTAGTATTTGGATTTAGTCCGAACAAAGAATTAACTACCTCTGAAATTGTAACTAATCTTTGTGAGGCCAATCTCTCAAATACATTACTGTTTAAAATTATCATTTTTCACCAGCTTTTAAAATAACAACGTTTTCATGTTTCCCGGCCAGCACATCCAGCCGTTCTACCCATTTATTCAGAGCGTCCAGTTTTTCAGGTAAGTACTGACTACGGTTATACACCGCCATGATACCGGGCAAAGAGTGGCCCAATAGCAGCTCTACGATATGCGGCGGTATACCTAAGTCGCTCATGCCAGTGGAGAACGTCCGACGTAAATCGTGCAGCGTCCACGATTCAGAATGCCCTAGGCGTTCCCATACTCGCCCGCCGGTTGAACTTACGGCTGTATTTTCCTTAAATTCTCCCAATATCAGACCTGATTTATGATTCTCATTTTTCATAGTCTCAATCATGGGTAAAAGTTTGTCAGGGATGGGGCGGAATATTTTTTCACGAGTTTTACTGTGCGCCTCTGGGACTACCCACATTTTAGCATCAAGATCCCATTCGCTACATTTGGATAATCTCATTTCCACCGTTCGAGCACCAAAGACTATCAGTAAGTAAAAAATATTATGATAATAGGGCAAGAAAAAATCATCTTTGAGCGCGACTAAAAAATCTGTAAGTTCTTTTCTACTTAATATCCGTTTGCGTCTATTGACCTTAACGCCAATATCTTGCATGGTTAAGCCATCAAGGCAGTGACAGACCGAATAACGGCGTACCCGGCAAAATTTAAATGCTTGCTGGGACATTTGCAAAATCATTCCCGCAACGCTAGGGGCTTTTTTCTTTATTCTGCCAAGGCATATAAGCCAGTGATGTGTATCGCAATCCGCAAGCGCCATTTCGCCTAAATAGGGGTATACGTGATTATTAAATCTTTCACGGTATCGCGTAGCATTAACAAGATTGCCATCTACGTATTCAGATAACCAATATTCCAAAGAATCCTTAACTGTAACGGGTTTTAATGTTGTTTCGCGGTCGAGCTTAAGCATTCGTTGCGGATCACGTCCTTCCGCTAGCCAGCGGCGGCACTGGTCACGTAACTCTCTCGCTTTCGATAATGTCAGGTCGGGATATCTTCCCAGGGTGGCGAGTGTGGCTTCCGTTTCACGGCCACCAAGGCGGTATTTAAACAACCAAGTGATTGTGCCGTTTTTGGTTATGCGCACCATTAGCCCGCCACCATCAGATATCTTGGTTAGTTTTTCAGTAGCCACCCCAAGCAGGGAGCGCAATTTTCTATCTGAAAGGCGATTGAGCGCGGTTGACATCCCTAACCCCTTAAGCGCAATTCTGTTACCCCACCGATTACCCCACAGTTTGCCGCATAAATGCGAAAACGTCAAAAAGCACTGGAACAATACACAGTATGAAATTTAGTTAAATTATTGATTTAAAAATATTTTATGAAAACATGCGATAGCACAAAAACACCATTTGGAATTGGTGGCGATAACTTAACATAGTGTTTTGCGCTTTCAGATGATGTTGTTATTTACAGTATAATCAGTGTGTTACCGAAATTGACTACTGTGCGTTGCTGCGGCGCCGACGTTTCGCGACCCTAACGGCAAGACTCATAGGGGACGCGCGGCACAGGGCACAGCATATCATGAGCGGTAGTATAAACCGCCTTGGGGGTAAAGGGAGATATGATTTATACAGCCGTATTCCAAAGGCTTGACGCTATAAACGCACTACAGGATGGGCTTTCCTATTCGACAGAGCCTGGGCCAAATAAATAATAGGACCTTTCGGTCCTATTATTGAGATGAACGTATTGAGATGAACGTATTAATACGAACGGCATAGCGCGCGAGCGGATTGCGGTTTTAATTATGCAGCATGCTGCCCACGATAATTGAGGTTATCACCCCGGTCGCCACCGCCATCAGTACGTAATTGCCGTCGATATAGGCCCATTGCTCGCCTCTGGGCGGCTCATACAGGCCGCGGCCGCGCCAGTCGTCTACCCGGTAATGTTCACGATAATAACGCGGCATCGGATGTCCGCGCCTGAAATCATGGCCGTTCCAGGCAAAGTGGTCGCGTTCGCCGCCGCGCGGGCCGCCGCGATCGCCACGGCCACGGTCGTCATGTCCGCCACGATTATCATGGCCGCCGGGGCCGCGATGGTCGCCGTGATCTTGTCCGCCCCCATTGCGGGGCTGCCAATCGTGGCCATTATTCCCGCCAGGACCGTCGGCGTATGACGCGATGGGTAGGCAGGCGCTCGCCGAAATTAAGGTTATTACCATAGCCAGCGTTGTTTTTTTCATTAGTTAATCCTCGAATAAGCGACTGCTTCGCCAAGCCAGTGAGGACACTATCAGCCAGATCATACGGGGCGGCATCAGGAAATATCTTAAAAAAATCCCCTTCTGACAATGATTTACCCCGCTTATCACATTCCTTACATATGTGAAGATTATGCTGTCGCGAGCCGGCGATAAGCCTGGGCTAAACGGGCGTGCGGCGTCCAGCCAGCGAAATCCAGTCAGCGCTTTATTCCACGGCACGGCGTGCAGCGGACGGAAGATGGCATCCGTCTTTCGCATCTCAGGCAGTCTGGCGGCGAGCGCGGCGCGGTTCAGATGGTACATCGGCGCGGTGTTATACAGTCCGCTAAGCAACGTCCGGGTATTTTTTACCTCGCTTAACGTGAGGTTATCCGAATGCCAGTGGTGGCTGCCGATCAGGGCGTCATGGAAAACCGCCTGATAGGGCGGGATACGGTTGCGCGGGTCAAAAACGACGCTGCGGTAGGGCTCCCCAACCCTCGCCGGGGCAAAGAAGAACGCCGGCTGGGCATCCGGCCACCAGGCGCCGAGATACCAGGGGGCGCCGGAACCTGGCATTGAACCAGGCCAGGCGGGCATTGCGGTCAATAATGGTCTGTTCCGCGCCGTTTGGGTGGACCGGACGATGGTCATCCGAGGCCAGCGGCAACAGCGGTGTTTTCACCGATGCGGCCAAGGTAACCCAGGTAAAGCGCTGCGGCTGTTCGTGGTGAAATCGAGATAGACATCTCCGGGAAAGGGAAAGCTATTTTTCGGGGGGTTATGTTCTTATATGCCGCATTGACTACGGCGCGACTATATCATGGCGGGGCGCTACCGGCATCAAACAGGCAAGAAACGAACCATCAGTTAATAATCCGTTTATAGTTCAGCGGAAATGGGAGTGCAACCCGCTTGACCCCGGCGCGCAAAGCAAATAAACGGGGAAGGTTTTAAATGATCTTTAAATGAATAAATACGGGTTTATCATGAGCGTATTGAATCAATTCCCCGAACGGGGTGATGTGCTGTTATAACGCACGGGAGAGGAAAAAATAATGCCGTACGCTACCTTGACGGAACGTTATCCCGGCGCCCGATTCTGGTCCTTCGGCGACGGCGCCGAAATGGCCGATGATCTGCTGGCGCTGGTCTTGCGCGGCGAAAAAACCGCGTCCTGCTGTTCATTTTCCGCCTTTCGCCAGGATGGCGCGCCGTCCGTCGGCGGCTTCCATGTGGTGCTCGACGGCGCCGACAACCCCGCCTGCGTCATCCGCACCGTGGCGCAGCGTCTGGTGCGTTTTTGCGATGTGACCGCCGGGATGGCCGCCCTGGAGGGCGAGGGGGATAAAAGCCTGGCGTACTGGCAGGCGGCGCATCGGGATTTTTTTCAACGCGAGGGCGATTTTTCACCCGAGATGTTGCTGGTATTTGAGCAATTCGAGTTGGTTGAAGCGCTGGGCTAGCGGATGGCCAGATTTCGCCACCCGCAGGACCGGGGGTTAGCGCAGGTTGGGGTTGCGCATCACGCTATAGCGGCCGCAGCCCAGCAGCGCAATGGCGATGCCGGCGAACAGGTACACGGCGATAACCTCAAATCCCCAGCCGCCCATTTTATCCAGGGTCAATACCATGCCCGGATTGGTGATAAGCCAGGCGAACAGCATGGTAAAACAAAACACCAGCGCGGCGGGGCGCACCAGGATGCCGAGGATAAACAGGATCGGCATCACTATTTCGCCGAGAAACACGCCGTAGGCAACAAATGCCGGCATGCCGTGGCGGACCACCATGCCCACGATACCCTCGATGCCATAGATTGCCTTATGGATACCATGGAACATCATCATGCCGCCAAAAGCGACGCGCAGGACCAATCTTCCTAAATCCGGTTTATCCAGCATACGGTTGAAAGCAGCGATCATTTTACACCATCCCATTTTCATTACATTTGAATGATTATCGTTGCAACCATTATTACTCTTTTAAATCTTAAAAGCCCACCGTTTAAGTGAGCCAGATCAACCGAATAGCAGCAATAACCAAAATAAATGCCCCCGAGGGTCGATCGGCATATCGGCTTGCCGTCGGCGGAGGGCGCTTGCCGGCGGCGGTGCTATTTCCTTCTCTCGCCGCCGTGATATTCCCCCGGCCGGCCGGCGCCGATAGCGTTAAACGCGCAACACATTCCACTGCCCGCCATTGATTTTCGCTATAGTTAGCCTCATGTTACTTTCATATCCTTTAAACAATGATCAGGGCCGCGCTATGACAAATCCGTTGTTGACTCCATTTTCCTTGCCGCCGTTTTCCGCAATCCTGCCCGAGCATATCGTCCCGGCGGTAAAATCCGCCCTTGCCGACTGCCGGCAGGCCGTTGAGGACGTCGTTGCGCAGTCCGGCCCTTATACCTGGGACAATTTATGCCAGACGCTTGCGGAAGTGGACGATCGCCTGGGCCGCATCTGGTCGCCGGTCGGCCACCTCAACGCGGTGCGCAACAGCCCGGAGCTGCGCGAAGCCTATGAGCAGAGCCTGCCGCTATTGTCGGAATACAGTACCTGGGTAGGCCAGAATAAAGGGTTATACGACGCGTATCGCGATCTGCGCTACGGCGAATACTACGATGAGCTGAGCCTGGCGCAGAAAAAAGCGGTCGATAACGCCCTGCGCGATTTCGAGCTGTCGGGTATCGGCCTTTCCCCCGAGAAGCAAAAGCGCTACGGCGAAATCGCCGCCCGTTTGTCGGAGCTGGGTTCGGCCTATAGCAACCATGTGCTGGACGCCACCATGGGGTGGAGCAAGCTGATTACCGATGAAAGCGAACTCGGCGGCATGCCGGAAAGCGCGCTGGCCGCCGCCCGCGCCCAGGCCGAGGCGAAGGGGCAGGATGGCTGGCTGATTACCCTCGATATCCCAAGCTATTTGCCGGTGATGACCTATTGCGATAACGCCGCCCTGCGTGAAGAATTGTACCGCGCTTATGCCACCCGCGCCTCGGACCAAGGCCCCAACGCCGGCAAGTGGGACAATGGTCCGGTCATGGAAGAAATCCTGGCGCTGCGGCACGAATTTGCCCAACTGCTGGGCTTCGGCAGCTATGCCGATAAGTCCCTGGCGACCAAAATGGCGCAAAACCCGCAGCAGGTGCTGGATTTTCTCACCGATCTGGCCCGGCGAGCCCGTCCGCAGGGCGAGCAGGAGCTGGAGCAACTGCGCGCCTTCGCGGCCAAACACCACGGCCGCGATACGTTGAATCCCTGGGATATTACCTACTACAGCGAAAAGCAAAAGCAGCATCTTTACGCCATCAGCGATGAGCAACTGCGGCCCTATTTCCCCGAGCAGCGGGTGGTCAACGGCCTGTTTGAAGTGGTAAACCGTATCTACGGCATCACCGCCGAGGAGCGTACCGATGTGGAAACCTGGCATCCCGAGGTGCGCTTTTTTGATTTGTTCGATGAACAGGGCGAACTGCGCGGCAGTTTCTATCTCGATTTATACGCCCGCGACAATAAACGCGGCGGCGCCTGGATGGATGACTGCGTCGGCATGCTGCGCAAAGCCGACGGCAGCCTGCAAAAGCCGGTGGCCTACCTGACCTGCAATTTCAACCGTCCGGTCAGCGGCAAGCCGGCGCTGTTTACCCACGACGAGGTCACCACCCTGTTCCATGAGTTCGGCCACGGACTGCACCATATGCTGACCAGAATCGATACCCCGGGAGTGGCCGGCATCAGCGGCGTACCTTGGGACGCGGTGGAACTGCCCAGCCAGTTTATGGAAAACTTCTGCTGGCAGCCCGAAGCGCTGTCCTTTATCTCCGGCCATTATGAAACCCATGAACCGTTGCCGGAAGCCATGCTGGATAAGCTGCTGGCGGCGAAAAACTACCAGGCGGCGCTGTTTATCCTACGCCAGCTGGAGTTCGGCCTGTTTGATTTCCGTATGCATTATGAGTACAGCCAGGAGCAGGGCGCGCGCATCCTGCAAACCCTGGCGGAAGTGAAACAGCAGGTGGCGGTAATGCCGGCGGTGGAGTGGAGCCGTTTCCCCCATGCCTTCAGCCATATCTTCGCCGGGGGTTATGCCGCGGGCTACTACAGTTATCTCTGGGCCGACGTGCTGGCGGCGGACGCCTGGTCGCGCTTTGAGGAAGAGGGCATCTTCAATCGGCAAACCGGTCAGTCGTTCCTGGATAATATCCTCTCGCGCGGCGGTTCCGAGGAGCCGATGGCGCTGTTTGTCCGGTTCCGCGGCCGTGAGCCCGAACTGGACGCCATGCTGCATCATTACGGCATCCGCGGATAATGCCGTTGGAGCCGCTGGCGCTGAGTTGTGAACCGGGGGTGGACCGGGCGCGTTTAAACGCCCTGGCGGCACGCTGGGGCCTGCTGCATGAGGCGTCGGCGGTGATGGAACTGGTGCTGACGCCGGAGCGCCTGGAGCTGCGCAAGCGCGACGAGCCGAAACTTGGCGCCATTTTCGTCGATTTCACCGGCGGGGTCATGGCCCATCGCCGCCGCTTCGGCGGCGGACGCGGCGAAGCCATCGCCCGGGCGGTGGGGGTAAAAGGCAATACGCTGCCTGAGGTGGTGGACGCGACCGCGGGCCTGGGCCGCGATGCGTTTGTCCTGGCGTCCCTCGGCTGCCGGGTGCGGATGTTCGAGCGCCACCCGGTGGTGGCGGCGCTGCTGGACGACGGGCTGCAACGGGCCTATGACGACCCGGAAGTGGGCGCATGGCTGCGCGATCGCCTGACGCTGGTGCACGGCTCCAGCCTGACCGGCCTGGCAGGGCTGCGGCCGCGCCCGGACACGGTTTATCTCGATCCGATGTTTCCGCACCGGCGCAAGAGCGCGCTGGTGAAAAAAGAGATGCGGGTATTTCAATCGCTGGTGGGCGCCGACGAGGACGCCGACCAGCTTCTTTTACCGGCGCGCGCGCTGGCGACCCGGCGGGTGGTGGTCAAACGCCCGGACTATGCCCCGCCGCTGGCGGGCATTGCCGCCCAGGCCCATATCATCACCAAAAACCATCGGTTTGATATCTACACCCCGCAGCCCGGTTAATCCTCGTACACTTCCTCGTCGTTCAGCGGCACGATCAGCATATCCACATGTACGGTATTGATAAGCTGGCGGGCCGATGACATCAGCTTGCTCCAGAAGTCCTGGTGATGTCCGCACAGGACCAGATCGACATCGTACTTATTGATGGCATCCACCAGCACCTGGCCCAGGTCGCCGCTGCCGCTGAGGATTTCGGCAATCGGATAATGGGCGTTCTGCGACAGTTGCGTCATCGCATTTTGGGTTTCCTCGGAGATGCGTTTTTGCATATCCCCAAGATTGACGTCGATAAGTCCCGTATAAAGATCGGAATAGTTGACGTCAACATGAATCAACGAAATCTTGGCGTTGTACGGCCTGGCCATCGACACTGCTTTTTCCACCAACACATTGCTTTCCGGTGAAAGGTCAACGGCGATCAGTATGTGTTTATAAGACATAATCAGACTCCTTGCAAAATGTCACTCGTTAACGGCGCGCGACGTGGGTAACCTATCCGGCATGTCTGTGATGCCTTAAGTTTAACACTCGGCGGCCTGCCAGAAGTGATGCCGCGATCACACCTATCCGTATGATATTTATCAACCCGCCGCAGGTTATCGGCCGGGGGCATATTCCGTCGCTAAAGCTTATCAGTAATAATTATCACAAATAGAATAATAAATATTAATTTTTCAATGTACTAAATTTAGTATAGCTTTTAATAATGAGGGTGGCGTGCAAAATCCGGGTGGCGATGCGGCACGGTATGCACCCTGGGGCGGCGCGGTAAGGCTGCGGGCGTCGTTGAGGAAAAACGACCAAAAATACAATTTTTGTCGCTTCGTTTGCTTTCTTTTGACAAACTTTTCTACACTCAATAGTGCAAGGTACGGCAGTTTTCAACTGCCTATATCCATTCTCGGTTATATCAATTTTTGGGGTGGGCTTCTTCAGCTCTGTGGTCAGTTGCTATCGCGCGTATACCGCTGTCGGCCCAGGCGTGGGGGGCTATGTGGAGTCGCGTTGCCGGGGGGGATTTATGATCAACACCGTTGCGCTTTTCTGGGCTTTATGTGTCGTTTGTGTCGCCAACATGGCGCGCTATTACTCATCGTTACGGGCATTACTGGTGGTACTGCGGGGATGCGACCCGCTGCTATACCAGTATGTGGACGGCGGTGGTTTTTTCACCGCCCACGGGCAGCCCAGCAAGCAGCTCAGGCTGGTACGCTACATCATTGCCCAGCGATACCTCGATCATCACGATCCGGAGTTTATCCGCCGCTGCGAGCGGGTGCGCGGGCAATTTATGCTGACCAGCATGCTATGCGGACTGATCGTCGTCAGCCTGGTGGCCCTGGCCATTTGGCACTGATGGCTTAAACCGGCGCCCGGAAACCCGCCAATAAAAAAGGCGACCGCGGGTCGCCTTTTTTCACCGCGCGCGGCGGGCAGGCTAAATCAGTTTCAGCGCCAGCCAGTACAGGCCACCCGACAGCACGATAGCCACCGGCAGGGTCAGTACCCATGCCAGCAGGATATTCTGCACGGTTTTGCTCTGTACGCCGCCGCCGTCAACCAGCATGGTGCCCGCCACCGCGGAGGACAGCACATGGGTGGTGGAGACCGGCATGCCGGTGTAGCTGGCGGCGCCGATGGACACCGCGGCGGTCATCTGCGCCGAGAGGCCCTGCGCATAGGTCATGCCTTTCTTGCCGATTTTCTCGCCGATGGTGGTGGCGACACGCCGCCAGCCAATCATGGTGCCCAGCGACAAGGCCAGCGCCACGGCCACGATAATCCACAGCGGCGCGTACTCGACGGTGGCCAGTAAATCCTTACGCAGGGTGTTCAAAAAGCGCTTATCTTCGCCGGTGATTTGCGGCAGCTTGGCGGTCCGGTCCGCGGTATCGGCGATGCACATCAGCAGGCGGCGCACATGCGAGCGCTCAAACGGCGTGATCTTGTCGTAGCTCTGTAAATTATCCAGCAGCGATATGGCGCGGGTGATGGCGATAAGCGCCCTTGAGCTGTCGCAGTGAAACGCGGCCGGCGTGGACGGCAGGGCGTTGACGTCGGGCGCCGGTATCATCGGTGGTTCGATGTTTACCACCTCCGGCAGCGCCCCTTGGTGTTGGGTGTAAAATTGCTGCAGGTTGACGACCGCGTCGCGGGTACGGGCGATATCATAACCGGTGGAGTTCATGTTGACCACGAACCCGCCCGGCGCCACGCCTATCAGTACCAGCATAATCAGGCCGATACCTTTCTGTCCGTCGTTGGCGCCATGGGCGAAACTTACCCCGGCGGCCGACAGGATAAGCGCGGTGCGGGTCCAGAACGGCGGCTTGCGTTTACCGTCTTTCTTTTCCCGTTCCGCCGGCGTTAAATGGATGCGGCGGCGTTTGGGGGTGCTGCTCCAGTAACGGCGCAGGGCGAACACCAGCACGCCGGCCAGCACCAGCCCGACAATCGGCGAAATAATCAGCGACAGGAAAATCTCAATCAGCTTGGGGATATTCAGCGCGTCCAACACCGACGAGTCGGTTACCAGGGCGTTGGTCAGGCCGATGCCGATAATGGCGCCAATCAGGGTGTGCGAGCTGGAGGCCGGCAAACCGAAATACCAGGTGCCCAGATTCCAGATTATCGCCGCCAGCAGCATGGAAAACATCATCGCCAGGCCGTGGGTGGAACTGACGTTCAGCAACAGGTCGACCGGCAGCAGATGCACGATGGCGTAGGCCACGCTCAGGCCGCCGAGCAGAACACCGAGAAAATTGAAAATCCCCGACATGCCCACGGCCAGCTGTGAGCGCAAGGCGCGGGTGTAGATTACGGTTGCTACCGCATTGGCGGTATCATGAAAACCATTGATGGCTTCATATACCAGGACAAAAATTAATGCGAGCACCAGCATAAGACCGGTATGAAACTCCAGGCCGGTAAATAGATGTAGCATAAGGTTACGCCATAGAGTGGACATGAACGGGGCGCATTATCTGCGACAACAGGGCCGATGGAAAAGCAAAATATGCCCTTTTTATGACATTTTTATGTAGCCTGCAACAAGAATGAATCACTTTTATCCATAAAAACATAAAGATATGTCTGTTTACCGATTTTATCATCCTGTTACGTTGGCATAAGGCCACGGTGAACATTACAATCGGCCCCGCGCCTTGGCGCGCGACGGCCGCGGGGATACCCCTTTTGCGTGTTCATGTAAGCATAAGCAGAGAGAAAGCATGGTGGAACAGTTTGATGTGGTGGTAATCGGCGCCGGCGCCGCGGGCATGTTCTGCGCCGCGCAGGCGGGCCGGCTGGGCCTCCGGGTATTGCTGCTGGATAACGGCAAAAAACCGGGTCGCAAGATCCTCATGTCCGGTGGCGGCCGCTGCAATTTTACCAATCTCTACATCGAGCCGGCGGCCTTTCTCTCGCAAAACCCGCATTTCTGCAAGTCCGCCCTGTCGCGTTATACCCAATGGGACTTTATCGACCTGATGCGGCAATACGGTATCGCCTGGCATGAAAAAACCCTCGGCCAGCTGTTTTGCGACGACTCGGCGCAGCAGGTGGTGAATATGTTGCTCAGGGAGTGCGAACTGGGCCAGGTTACGCTGCGCTGCCGCAGCGAGGTCGAGGCGGTGGAAAAACGCGGCGATGATTTTTTCCTGACCCTGCCGGGCGGCGCCATCAACACCCCCCGCCTGGTGATCGCCACCGGCGGCCTGTCGATGCCCGGCCTGGGCGCCACGCCCTTCGGTTATAACATTGCGCGGCAGTTCGGCCTGCCGGTGATCCCCACCCGCGCCGCGCTGGTGCCTTTTACCCTGCATAAACCCCTGCTGGAGCAGCTCGGCGCGCTGTCCGGCATCGGCGTGCCGGCGGTGGTCGGCGCGCAAAGCGGCGTTTCTTTCCGGGAGAACCTGCTGTTTACCCATCGCGGACTGTCGGGGCCCGCCATGCTGCAGATTTCCAGCTATTGGCAAAGCGGCGAATTCTTGACGCTTGATCTGTTGCCTGATACCGATTTAGACGCCTTCCTGGCGGCGGAGCTGCGTGAGCATCCCAACCAAAGCCTGAAAAATACCCTGGCAAAGCTGCTGCCGCGGCGGTTTGTCGAGATATGGTTTGCCCTGCTGGCCATTCCGGAATGCACGTTAAAACAGCTTACCCGCCGCCAGCAGGCCGACTGGGTCCTGGCCCTGCGACAATGGCGGGTACAGCCGAACGGCACCGAAGGCTACCGCACCGCCGAGGTGACCCAGGGCGGCGTGGATACCCGCCATCTCTCGTCCAAAACCCTGGAAAGCCGGCAGGTGCCGGGGCTGTACTTTATCGGCGAGGTGGTCGACGTGATAGGCTGGCTGGGCGGCTATAACTTTCAATGGGCCTGGAGCTCGGCGTGGGCCTGCGCCCAGGCGCTCGGTACCGCCGCATAACATTGTTGCCGCCCGTTTTACCGCCAGATCGCGATTGCAACGGTTTAAGATAAAGCGTCATCGGGGTAAAACGCCGGCACAACGGCGGCGGAGGGTAACAGCATTTTTGCATTAACCATGGCATCGCGTTTATGTTATATCGCCGCGCAGCTCGTCCCCGACATCAATATTTTTCAGGGCGAAAATACCTATCACGTAAACTTTTCTATTGTCCTCCAGTTCAGCGGTAAATTTCGCCGCTTCCACATTATAATTATTCTCTGTCTTGCCAGTGTAATCATTCATTTTATCATACGAAGGTCGGGTATTTATTTTTGATATTATCCCGTCGCGATCCAGGTAGATGGGTAATGTGGCGGAGTTTGAACCGTCTGAGGCGCAGTGCCTTGCAATATCAATGATTCGGCCATTCCGGAGATATCCGCCATTGGTGACGGCATCTCCCGGCTCCGGGGAAAGGGTTTTGCAGAACGATTCAAAATTTTCAGGCACCAGGGTCCCGGCATGGACGCCCACGCACGCGCCCGCGGAAATCGGCTGGCTGGCGGTGACATACCACTGTCCCGCATAATTCTCTTTATGATACGACAGATCATCTATTTGGAATTTTTGCACCGAGAGATTTTGATATAATTTTAACCGGGCTAAGGGATCAAGTGAAAATTTTATAAAAGGCGTCACCAGGGCGCTGGAATATTTTTTATCTCTTGATAGGGGATAAACCGTCTTTATTTTTAACGGCTTTCCGTCCGGATTTCTATAGGGATAAAGTCCCGTTGTTTCGGGGTAATAATCATCAATGCGCGCATTCAATGCTATCAGGATCTGATGGTTCAAATCGCTGTTAAGGCGCTGTTCCATCAAGTCTTGCGCCATTAAATGAATCAGCGCCCGATCGCCGCTGGATAGCAGTTGGTTTTTTTTCCCGCCGACTCTGAGCATTAAACTCTCAAATAAAAAATCCCGATTACTGTTTTTTACAGATAAAATGTTACCGCCGATTTTTTGCTCATCCTGTGGTGTAACAAATGACCCGGCGAGATTCCTTATCCTTGTTACGCCGTCGAGTACCGATTCCGCAGGATGAACGCCGGGCGTAAACCCATTCATGATGTCGGCCACGATGCCATGGTGATAGCGCCACGCTCCCCGGCAACTATCACAGCAATTTTGCACCAGGATTAATTGGGCTGTTATATTTTTTATCTTCTGTTGTTCTTTTCTAAGCGGTTCACTGTACCTCAGGATAAATTCCTCGAGATAAGGTGAAGAAATCTTGTCCATGATACTTTCCTGATTTTCGTCGCGCGAAGCATAAAGAGACAGTAAGCTTACCGGCTTTGGACGTACTATCAAGGCTTCAGGCCGTAGGGACTTTATCAGTTAATCCGTGGCGCGCAGGGACTTGAGGCGGGCATATGTGGGCATAATGCGCGCGGACGCCGCCCCGGCAGAAGGCGCGTCATAAAAGCCGTTTCCGCATGGCGGGAAAATAGCGTTGATATCGCACAGAATGTATCCGCGCAATCGGTCGCGTGAATGCCGGGTGGCATATCGCCGCCAGAGAGGGTCAATCCAGGATTTTTAACGCCAGCGCCACCAGTGCCGCCATGTCGTCGACAGTACGTCCGGTTTTACCCACCACCCGCATCCCCTGCAGGAGGCTCAGCATAAGCCTGGCGGCGGCGTCGCTGTCGACGCCGGGCGCAATGGAACCGTCGGCCTTGCCTTGATCAATCAGCGCCGCCAGTTGGCTCTCGTTGCGGTGAACCGCCTGGAGCACCAGCCCGGCCAGCTCCGGATCGAAGGTATCCAGACTGATAACGCTGCCGACCACCAGGCACCCGCGGCGACCCTCGCCATCATGGGACGAATCGGCATAAAACCGGAGTACGGCGCGCAGGCGATCGCGTCCGGTTGCCGCGCTGTTGATCCTGTCGGCCAGGGCGGCGTTGCGTACCGAGGTATAACGATCAAACGCCGCCAGGAACAGGGTGCGCTTATCGCAGAAGGCTTTATAAATGCTGCCGGCCGACAGCGCCATCGCCTGGCTGAGATCGCCGATGGAGGTTGCCGTATAGCCTTTCGACCGAAACGTCAGGACGGCCTGATCGAGCGCCCGGTCCATATCGAACTCGCGCGGCCGCCCAGGGCTGCGGGCCGGGGGGGATAATTTTTTTTCTTTCATAACGCCATTATAGGGAAATGAGCATTTCCTAAACAATGATTATTTTTTCTGCCGCCGCAACGGCGGCCCGGCATAACGGCCGGCGCGTTGCCTTGGTCGCCGGCCATGCCACGGCGTTATCAAGCCCGGCGCGTTTTAATCGCCATAAAGACGCAGGCCAGGATCGAGAGGACTATGGCAAAATAGCCTACCCCTTGCCAGCCGGCCCGTGCCCAGGCCATCATCGCGCCCATGGATCCCAGGGTGCCGCCGAGAAACATGCCGCCCATAAACAGGGTGTTTACCCGTCCTTTGGCTTCTTCGCGCAGGCCATAGATAACATGCTGGTTGGCCACCAGCGCGCTTTGTACGCCGAGGTCGAGTAAAATCACCCCGGCCGTCAGGCCGATAAGCGAGGTCCAGCCCATAAACACCAGCCAGGCAAGTAGCGTCAGCGCGGCGCCCATGATAACCACGGGGCGCGCGCCGAGGCGATCGGCCATCCTGCCGGCAGCCGGGGCGGCGAATACGCCCACCGCGCCCACCACCCCGAACAGCCCGGCGACACCGGATCCCAGATGATAGGCCGAATGATCCAGGTAAATGGCCAGGGTCGTCCAAAAGGCGCTAAAGGAGGCAAACAGGGCGGCCTGGGTGAAGGTAGCCTGGCGCAGGCGCGGCTCTTCGCGCCATAGGTGGACCAGCGAGGCCATCAGCGCCGGATAGCTCAGGGTGGAACGCGTTGCCGCGGCCGTTTTAGGCAACATACGGTACATCAGCAGCGCGCCGAGCAGCGCCAGCGGCACGCCGAGCAGGAACATGGCCCGCCAGCCTGCATATTCGGCCACCAGGCCGGCCAGGGTCCGGCTCAGCAGGATGCCGCTTAATAAACCGCTCATCACGCTGCCCACCACCGCGCCGCGCCGGGCGGGAGAGGCCAGGGTCGCCGCCACCGGCACTATTTGCTGCGCCGCCGTGGCGCCAATGCCCAGCATTAACGACGCGCCCAGCAGCGTCCAGCCCGAGGGCGCCACCGCCGCCGCCAGCGACGCTATCGCCAGCATCAGGAACTGCAGCACAATAAGCCGGCGCCGTTCAAACAAATCGCCCAGCGGCACCAGCAGCAGCAGCCCGGCCGCGTATCCCAGTTGGGTGATGGTCGGAATAAGCCCGGGGCCGGCCTGGCCTGGGAAGCTCGCGGCGATAACCACCATCATCGGCTGGTTGTAATAAATATTCGCCACGGCAATGCCGCTGGCCGCCGCCATGGCGAAAATCAGCAGTTGGCTGATGACGCCGGTTTGCCGCTGGGCGGCGTTGGTAACAATAGACATGATTTTTTCCGTCAGGTGAAATGCCGTCGCCACCGCGACGACCGTTACGTCAAGAGTACCGCCCGGCAGGGCGCGCCGGTAGACCGCGGAGATCGATAGCTTTTATTCCGGCTGGGAATAGACGACGCGTGGCGCGACGACCGGACCGGGTCCAAGAATGGCGGCGAAATATTCGACGAACGCGTGCGCCTTGGCGCTGGCCAGACGGCCGGTGGGAAACACCGCCCATAAATCCATCATCGGCAGATGCCAGTCATTGAGCACAGTCATCACTTCGCCGCTCGTCTGCTCCGGGGCGAACATCCAGCGTGATGCCATGGCCAGCCCCACGCCCGAGCGCACCAGGGTACGAATACCCTCGGCGGCCGAGACCTGCACCCGACCCTGGGCATTGATGGTACGCGTCTCTTCACCGCGGCTGAAAACCCAGCGGGCGCCGCCGCCGCGGCTTCGGGTGTAAACCACCGCCTGATGGTCAAGCAAGTCTTCCGGTTTGCCTGGCTCGCCGCAGCGGGCGAAATAGCCGGGCGTGCCGACAATTTGCAGCGGGGCGGAGCTGAGCTTGCGCGCAATCAGGCTTGAGTCGCTGAGCGCGCCCAGGCGCAGCGCCACGTCGATTCCCTCGGCAATCAGGTCGATATTACGATCGTCAAGCACCACGTCGACATGCAGATCGGGGTGACGGGACAAAAAAGGGCCAAGGTGCGGCAATACATTCATCCGGGCAAACGTCACCGGCGCGCAGATACGCAACCGGCCGGTCAAACCATGGCCCGCGCCGCGCGCCGCCACGTCGGCGTCGTTGATATCGTCGATGGCGCGCTTGGCCCGCAGGTAGTATTCCTCGCCCGCCTCGGTGGGGGTAAGGCCGCGGGTCGAGCGCAGCAGCAGCCTGACGCCGAGCCGCTCCTCCAGTTGGGCAATGGTCTTGGATACCGCCGGCTGGCCTATGGCAAGCCGGCGCGCGGCGGCGGAAAACGAGCCGGTTTCCACGACATAGACAAAGGTTTCCATTGCCGCTAATCGGTCCACAATATTCCTCCGGGGAATGGCGAAATCACCATTCGCAGTTTAACCGCCTTGTGCCCGGATACGCCAGTTGCGGATACGAAGCGCCCCGGGCCTGCGTTAACTGATTTGCGGATGCTGGACCGCCAGTGCCTGGCGTTTTATTTCCAGATCCTTGATTTGATTATCGATATCCTCGATACGTTGCTCGATATTATCGTACTGTTCCTGCAACAGTTCCCTGGCTTCCGTTTTGTCCGAGGCCGCCGGCGCCGCGCCTTTCAGGGGCAGGTTGGCGGTTTCCTTCATATACAGCCCCGTCAGCAGGCCGATTACCGCCACCAGCATCAGGTAATAGGCGGGCATATACAGATTCCGCGTTTCCTCGACGATCCAGGCGATAAGCGTAGGCGTCAGGCCCGCCACCAGTATCGAGATATTAAACGCGATGGCCAGCGCGCTATAGCGGATGTGGGTCGGGAACATGGCCGGCAGGGTCGATGCCATCACGCCGGTAAATGCGTTCAGCAATACCGCCAGGATCAGTAGCCCCAGGAAAATCAGCCCGATAATGCCGCTGTTTATCATGATGAAGCAGGGAATGGCGCAAATAAACAGTCCGATGCTGCCGCCAATGACAAAAGGTTTGCGTCCATACCTATCGCTCATCAGGCCGATAAGGGGTTGTACAAACAGCATCCCCACCATAATGGCGATAATAATCAGCACGCCGCGGTTTTCCGAATAATGCAGGCTATGGGACAGATAGCTCGGCATATAGGTCAACAGCATGTAATAAGTGACATTGGTGGCAATAACCAGGCCGACGCAGCTCAGCAGGCTTTTCCATTGTGTGGCCGCGATTTCGCGAAAGGAAACCTTGGGCGGCGCCTGGAGGGTGGTTTTGGCCTCTTTGTCGATACTGTCGATATGCTGTTGGAAGGTGGGCGTTTCCTCAAGGGCATTACGCAGGTAAATGCCGATAAGCCCCAGCGGCGCGGCCAGGTAAAACGGAATCCGCCATCCCCAGGCGATAAAATTGTCTTCTCCCACCATGCTGGAAATAAACACCACGCAGCCCGCCCCCAAGACGAAGCCGGCAATGGAACCGAAATCAAGCCAACTGCCCAGGAAGCCGCGCTTTCTATCGGGAGAATATTCGGCGACAAAAATGGCTGCGCCGGAATATTCGCCGCCCACCGAAAATCCCTGCGCCAGCTTGGCGGTCAGCAGCAGGATCGGCGCCCAGATGCCGATTGAGGCGTAAGAAGGAATCAGGCCGATGCAAAACGTACTGGCGGACATGATAATGATGGTTACCGACAGCACCTTTTGCCGTCCGAACTTGTCGCCCAGACCGCCAAAAAACAGGCCGCCCAACGGCCTGACCAGAAAAGGTACCGAAAAGGTCGCCAGCGCCGCAATCATCTGCACCCCGGCATTGGCGCCGGGGAAAAATACCTGACCCAGCGCGTAGGCGACAAAACCATAGACGCCGAAATCAAACCATTCCATGGCATTGCCCAGCGCGGCCGCGGTAATGGCCTTTTTGAGCTTCACGTCGTCGATAATGGTGATGTCCTGTATCCGCATGGGCTTCATGCGTTTTTTTCTCAATAACATTATTCGTTTCCTTGGTCCATAAACGCCCTCCCGACAGCCCGTAGCGTCGATATACCCTGATGGCGGCAGGACTAGATGCGCGCAGAGTATAGTGTTAAATGGCCAAGGTAGTTGAATATATCGTTATTTTCGTCCGTTTGCCGGCCCGACCGGTTCCACCGGCGAGATTCGTGGTGTTTTATACCGCGGTGCTGACCCGGCTTTCCGGCTCTTCGCCACACTGAGACCGACAGAGACGGGGAGCCGGTAGCCTTGGCCCTTTTTTATCGACCCAGCGACGCGCTGACCACCGCGTCATGCAGATTCAGACGTTGCCAGAAATTCTGCTCGCCGTTGCCGCCGGACAGGGGATAACCGTCCCCCAGGGCGGTTTTGGCCATTAATGCGCGCCGCTGCGCCGCTGAAAGGCCGGGCAGCGGGGCCTCAAGCAGCACCTCCGCGCCCGCGGGCACGCTGACGGGCCTGGCCGCGGTTTTTTCCGCCGGCAGGCCGTAGCTCATGGTATATCGATAAAATGCCGTCAGGGCGCGATTGCGATAGGGGTCGGTCCCGGCGTCGCTTTGGGCGCAATCAGCCAGGGTGGCGCCGCACTCCTTTTCCAGCGCGCCGCGCAGCTGGCTTTTGGCCTGCTCGAACAGCGCGCGGTATTGCGCGTCATTAAGAAAATGCGCCACGTTGCGCTCGGCCACTATTCTCGACCCGATAATATCCAACGGATAATGCACCCCGAGTACGATACGGGAATAGCCGTAGCGGGCGCCGCGATCGACAAGCGGCGTAAACCGCTCCGGCAGCATCTCCGCCAGCAGCAGGGCATCGGTATAACCGGTATTGGTATGGCCGCTTGGAAACGCGCCGGCGGTGGCGGTATAGGGATGACCGTCCTTGACCACGCTGTCGTCCGGCACCAGATGGATCTGGTTGCCCGGACGTAAAAAGGGCCGGTCATAATTGAAATGATCCTTCGCCGCCGAGGTGCTGATTTCCGAGGTTTTAATCAATGCGGCGGCTTTATTGATTTCGCCTTTTTCGTAAGCGTCGAGAAAAGCGTTGCCCAGCCGGGGGCCCAAGGCGTCGGCCAGGAAAAAAAGATAATTTTGTCCTTCGGCGTCCACCAGCGCCTGACGGCGCTGTCCCTGGGTGGCGTCGCGATTAATCCCGGTCACCGTGGCCAGGCTTATGGCCTGCACCGCCGGCGACAGGCGCGTGAAATCCTCCAGCAACGCAATGCCCGCCTGCTGGTTCTGTTTGACGGCGAAATTATAGCCGCTGGCGGCCAGCCACTTTGTATCCGCCTGCGTCGATGTCTGCCTGGCTTTCTCCAATTGGGGGCGGGCGAGTGTCGCGGCGTCGCCTTGCAGGGACTGGCGCAGATCCTGCTGGATGCGTTGTTCGAGCGCAACAAACTGTGGATCCTGGCTTGCCGGCGTGGTGGTGTCGACGATAGCGCCGATCCGCCGCGGATCCGGAACCGCCGGCCGAGACAGGGCTGAGCCGATAAACAGCATCGCGGTGGACGCGATGATCAGGGAAGAAAGAGGGCGCATGTCGGGTCCTTATGTTTATTTCGTATGGTCAAGGGAAATGGACGTCACGAAATAAAATTAGGCCGGATGTATGACAGTTTCATGTCAGCGATGAAACCTGGATAACCCACGGCGGGCGATGCTATGCGCCCAGCCCCGGCAGCGCGCCGTTGGCCGCGTGCCGCTGCAGTTGTTTCAGCCTGCGTTCCAGCTCGTCCGCGCGCATCAGTTTCAGCGCGCCGGTGGGGCAGACTTCCACGCAGGCCGGTCCCTGGTCGCGTCCGCTGCAGATATCGCATTTGAGCGCCGTGGCCCGGTATGCGGCGGGCCGGGTAGCGGTGGCGGCCATCGGCGCGGCGCTAACGGAAATCATGCCGTAGGGGCAGGCCAGCACGCAGGACTTGCAGCCGACGCACAGGGACTGGAGCACCTGTACGCTATTGTCGAGATAACGGATGGCGCCGGTGGGACAGGCGTTGGCGCAAGGGGCGTTTTCGCACTGGCGGCAAAGCACCGGCGTGGTAACGCTTGAGGTCTTGACCACCTTCAGGCGTGGCGCGAAATTCTGCGTGGTCACGGCGGCACCCCCGCTATGCGCCGTGGCGCAGGCAATCTCGCAGGTGCGGCAGCCGATGCATTGGCTGCCGTCGGCGATAATAAACTGGTTCATCACCGTCTCCCTTTTCCGTTAACGCACATGCAAATAACAGCTGATGCTTTCGGCCGCCTTGCGTCCTTCGGCAATGGCGGTCACGATCAGATCGGCGCCGCGCACGATGTCGCCGCCGGCAAAAATCTTGGCATTGCTGGTCTGGTAGGGATAACCGGAGACCGTGGGCGCCACCACCCGTCCCTGCTTATCCAGCACCACGTTATGATCCGCCAGCCAGTTCATACGGTGCGGCTTAAAGCCAAACGCCATAATGACCGCGTCGGCGGCGACCACATGCTCTGATCCGGCAACCGGCACCGCCTGCCGCCGGCCGTTGTCATCCGGTTCACCCATGACGGTGGTGACCATGGTGACGCCGCTGACCCGGCCCCGCCCATCGACTTCAATGCGCAGCGGTTGCTGGTTAAACATAAATTCCGCCCCTTCTTCGCGGGCGTTTTTCACCTCGCGCTTGGAGCCGGGCATGTTTTTTTCGTCCCGGCGATAGGCGCAGATCACCTGGCGCGCGCCGTGGCGCAGGGAAGTACGCACGCAGTCCATGGCGGTATCGCCGCCGCCGAGCACCAGCACGGTTTTATCCTCCATGCTGATATAGGCATGCTCATCCGTGTCGGGGTACTCCATCAGGTGGCGGGTATTGGCGATAAGGAAAGGCAGGGCGTCCAGCACGCCTTCGGCCTGTTCGTTGTCAAGCCCCGAACGCATGGACTGATAGGTGCCGACGCCCAGGAACAGCGCGTCGAACTCGCTTAGCAACTGCTCCATGGTGATATCCCGGCCAACTTCGGTATTGAGCCGGAAATCGACGCCCATGGCGCTGAAAATCTCGCGCCGGCGGCTCATGACGCTTTTTTCCAGCTTGAAGGCCGGGATGCCGAACGTCAGCAGCCCGCCGATTTCCGGATAACGATCGAACACCACGGGCTGGATGCCGTTACGCACCAGAACATCGGCGCAGCCCAGGCCGGCAGGGCCGGCGCCGATAACCGCCACCCGCTTGCCGCTGGGTATCACCTGCGACATGTCCGGCCGCCAGCCTTGGGCAAAGGCCGTTTCGGTAATATAACGCTCGATATGGCCGATGGTCACCGCGCCGTGGCGGTCATTCAGGGTACAGGATTGCTCGCACAGGCGATCCTGCGGACAAACCCTGCCGCAGACTTCAGGCAGGCTGCTGGTTTGATGACTGAGTTCGGCCGCTTCCAGGATCCGTCCCTGGTTGGCCAGCTTAATCCACTGCGGTATCGCGTTATGCAGCGGACAGGTCCACTGGCATATGGTGCGATCGCCACAGTTGAGGCACCGCTCGGACTGCTCGCCGATTTGCGCTTCATTAAACGGCTGGTAGATCTCGGCAAAACCGTTTTTACGCTGTTCAAGCGGGATTTTAGTCGCTTCCAGCCGGGGCGTGCGCGGCATATCCAGCAGGTTAATCGCGGGGTGCCGGCTGCGCGCGTTGATTTCAGGCGGCGCGCTGAGCGGACGGGCGCCGGCTATCTGGTAGCCGGCCGGGTCTTTTAACGCGGCGGCGAAGCGCTTTTGCTCCTGCCGCGCGGCGATCTGCGGTGCATCCATCAGCGTCAATGCCTGGGTCGGGCAGGCGCCGACACAGGCCGGTTGGTAGTTTTCCGCCGCGCACAAATCGCATTTTTGCGCCTCGGTCCGTTCAAAGGCTTCCGCCAGACGCTGGCTGGCGGGCTGCACGGTCTCCGTAACCACGGTCATCATGCCGAACGGACAGGCGATAACGCAGCTTTTGCAACCGATGCATTTTTCCTGCATGACCAGGATGGCATCATGGCTGCGCACTATGGCGTCGTTCGGGCAGGCGCTGGCGCAGGGCGCGTCCTCGCAGTGATGGCAGGAAACCGCGATGCTGGCCGTTGCCCCCTTGATGACCCTGAGCCGCGGCGTAAAGTATTCGCGCTTGCTGGGGAACTGGCCGCCATGGTGGGCGACGACACAGGCTACTTCACAACTGCGGCAGCCAATACAGGATGCTGACTCCGCCACGATAAATCGGTTCATACGTCTTTCCTGCCGGGGTAAGCCCCACGGCGCAACGTTAAAGGTATTTTGCCCGTTCTGGCGCAGGCTTGGCGCCAGGGGAATATCCCTATATTTATAATGGTTACTGTTTCCGTAAAGCAATCTTTTTTGTCCGGCTTTGATGAATGTTCTCCGCTTTTGTTCGCTGGATGCGGCCGCTTTGTGCAGGCTGTGCAAGAAAAAGGGATCCGTTGGGGTAAATGCCCAAGCCGAACCGCTGGTTTGCCGCTGGCCTGCAAAAGATGCTTTTTAGGCAAACGCCTGGAATATTTGGCATTCCGACCATGATCGCCCGGAGACATTTGGTTATACTTGTTAATTATTTGTTTACCGGGCGAGCCCTGTACCGACGCCCTTTGCCGTGAGTATGATGTCCATGCCTGGTCCTTCACCATTGCCGGCCGCCAGCGGATGGCGTCTTAACCTTGATATCCTCTCCATCGTGGTCTTCAACTTCGTGAATTATCTCTCTATCGGCCTGCCGCTGGCGGTATTGCCCGGTTATGTGCATAACCATATGGGATACAGCGCGTTTTGGGCCGGCCTGGTGATAAGCCTGCAATATCTCGCCACCCTGTTGAGCCGTCCCTGGGCCGGACGCTATGCCGATCGCTTCGGGCCAAAGCGCATCGTGGTGCTGGGCTTGTTCGGCTGCATGCTAAGCGGCGTTTTTTACCTGTTTTCCCTGATCGGCGACGCGCTGCCGCTGACGGCCTTAATCCTGTTATGCGCCGGACGGGTAATCCTCGGCGTAGGTCAAAGTTTTGTCGGCACCGGCGCCACGCTTTGGGGGGTGGGCGCGGTCGGTTCGCTGCATATCGGCCGCGTGATTTCCTGGAACGGGGTGGCAAGCTATGGCGCCCTGGCTGTGGGCGCGCCATTGGGCGTATGGCTGTATTATCTTGGCGGATTGGGCTTACTGGCGGGAACGATTATCCTGGTGTGCGCGGTGGCGATTATGGCGGCGATACCAAGACCCCGGGTCAAAACCGCCTCCGGCGCGCAAATCCCCTTTAAGGCGGTGGTGGGGCTTATCTGGCGTTATGGGCTGGTGCTGGCGTTCGCCTCATGCGGTTTCGGCGTGATAGCTACCTTTATTACGCTGTTTTATGCCGATAAAAGCTGGAGCGGCGCCGCGTTCGCCCTGACGCTGTTCAGCGCCGCGTTTGTCGGCACCCGGCTATTTTTCCCCAACAGCATTAACCGCTACGGTGGGCTACGGGTATCCATGGCATGTTTTAGCGTGGAAGCCGCCGGCCTGCTGCTGGTCTGGCTGTCGGGCGCGCCGTGGATGGCGCAGGTGGGCGCGTTTCTCACCGGCGCCGGCTTCTCGCTGGTTTTCCCCGCGCTGGGCGTGGTGGCGATGAAGGAGGTGCCGCCGCAGAACCAGGGCAGCGCGCTGGCCACCTTTACCGCGTTTATGGATTTGTCGCTGGGTATCGTCGGCCCGCTGGCCGGGGTGCTGATGGCCCATGCCGGCGTCTCGTCCATTTATCTGGCGGCCGCCGTGCTGGTATTGTTGGGGTTATTGATGACGCTAACGCTCCGGCGGCGGGTATTGCGTAATAAAGCCTCCGGGCTGACGCGCTAGCGCCGGCCCGGATGGTTTATTTGACGACCAGGGTATTGAGAATGGACTCGGCCGCGGTTTGCGCCGACTGCTGGTTTTCAGCGGGGAGAGTGATTTGCATGGTCAGCAGATGATTGTCCACTTTGCCGATGGCCACCGACGAATAGGCCGGTTTGCCGCCGCTGGAGACAATACTGTCCAGCTGTTGAAAGGTTTGGCCGTTGACGGTAATGGCTTTATTGGTCACCACCTGCAGATCGGGATCGCGTGAGCGCTGCTGATCTTCCAGGCGCTGCGCCAGCACATCCAGCCCTTCGGTGGTGTTGTCGCCGAGGATGACGATGACCGCCTTGTGGCCGGTGCTATCGGCGTAGACGTGCATATTGTTTGCCTGGGTACCGACCTTGCCGCTCTGGTCGCTCATATCCCCGGGCAGGGTGAAGGCGAGCTTCCCTTCCAGCAGGCTGACTTTGGTTTGCGACTGGCTTTGCGCCGCGCCGTTGTCGACCGTGGCGTTGCTATCGTTTTTATTGTCACAGGCCGCCAGCCCGATTACCAGTAAACCGATGCCAAGATACTTCGCTGCTTTCTGCATAAATTTCCTTGATTACTCCATTTGTTCAGCCGTTCCGCTGTTGATAATCCGATGAGCCTGGAAATCACAACTAACTGATCGTCATATTTTTTTCTCAAAGCAAACCTGAGTTTCCCCTTCATCATCCTGCGTTTCGTTGCGCGTGGGCAGATAGTGATTTGATATAAGAAACAATAGCATCCCCTGGAAGCGGCTGCGCGTATTTACATTGATGATGTGATATCCCCGCGCTTTTGCCCAATCTTCCTGCGCGGCCAGCAGCGCTCGCGCCACGCCGTGGCGGCGAAAACCGGGCAAAACTCCCGCGAGCCACAGGTGAAATACATCGGCGTTAAGGGCATAACCCGCAATAAAACCCACGGGACGGCCGTTGACCTCGGCGATAATCAGCTGATGCGGCCGGTGCTGCAGCCGCATTTCGATATCCATCAAGGAGTGGCGCGCGTTCAGCTCCGGCAACTGAGCATACAACAGATGAATCTCTTTCGCGCTGGCGGTACGTTGGTTAATTATCATGGCAATCTCCCAAAAGCGAGTAAGCCAAGAATAACGCAATATTGAGGTTAACTCAGTTGGAGAAATCCGTTATTGCCCGGCCGTGCCATTCGTTTAAGCAGCATATTCAGCACAACACCGTACATCGGCAGGAAAAATATAAGGCTTATCAGTAGCTTGAAACTGTAATCCACCAGTGCGATCTCCACCCAGTGGGCGGCCATGAACGGGTCGGTGCTGTGATAAAAAGCGATAAAAAAGAACGCCAGCGTATCGCTGATATTCCCAAGCAGCGTGGAGGCCGCCGGCGCCACCCACCAAGGGTAGCCGCGGCGCAGCCGGTTAAAGACATGGACATCAAGGATCTGACCCAGGGCGTAGGCCATAAAGCTGGCGCAGGCGATGCGGGCGACAAACAGATTAAGCTGCGCCAACACGGCCACGCCCTGCCACGCCCCCTGGAAAAACAGCGAGGAAACGATATAGGACACCACCAGCGCCGGCGCCATCACCGCCAGGATAATCCTGCGGGCCAGCGGGGCGCCGAATATCCGCACCGTCAGGTCGGTCGCCAGGAAGATAAAAGGGAAGGTAAACGCGCCCCAGGTGGTCTTCAGGCCGAAAATAGCGATCGGCAGCTGCACCAGATAGTTGCTGGAGGTGATGATGACGATGTGGAACAGCGTCAGCCAAAGCAGCGCGTGCAGCCGCTGGCGGGGAGTAAATTTAAACATATATGGCCTTTTTTTGATAAATGGGGTGAGGGAACCCAGAACAATAAATGCGCCGTTCAGCTATTAATTAACCACTTGTCGGCGCGGCGCGCATAATACCCGGTTGCGTTAAAAATGCAACCGTTGAGTTTATCATCAATTTCAGCCAAGCTTGCGGGCAATAACTTACGCAGACGCCAGATTGGCGGCAAACAAGCGCCTGACCCTTAGGCTTCGGGCCGCGCGGTTTTGTCTTCCCATTCTGAGCGGTACATTACCGAATAGTGGAATCCTTATGCCAGATCCCTTTGCCGATGCCGATCTCACCCTTGACGCCCAGGGCCTGCGCTGCCCCGAGCCGGTCATGATGGTGCGTAAAACCGTGCGCCAGATGCAAACCGGCCAAACGCTGCTGGTCATCGCCGACGATCCGGCCACCACGCGCGATATTCCCGGCTTCTGCCGCTATATGGAACATGCCCTGCTGGCGCAGTCGACCGGGGAATTGCCCTATCGCTACCTGCTGCGCAAAGGATAATCAAAAATACAGCGACCGCACAATCAGGAAGTGGCCGGTGAAATAACTGGCGGCTATCACCGCTTTCGCCGCCCCGAAAGGGTAACGGAAATGGCTGATAAGCCATAGCACGGTGGTCAGCAGCAGCAGGCACGCGCCCGCCAGCAGCGAAAAACTATGATCGGTGCTGCGGGCGAAGTACTGTTCGCCGGCGATCCACACCATGAGCAGCGTCATGCCGATATAGGTACAGATGGCCCAGCGCAGTTCGGCCAGTCGCGGCCACAGCACCGCAATCAACACCGCCCCGATAATCAGCAGCGCCACGGGCAACGGCCAAAAGACGGTAAAGGTCATCTGGCTGGCAAAGCCAATGGTGTACAGCAGGTAGGACAGGAAATAGGCGCCGATAACATACATCATGCGTTCATTGGTCAGCAGCAGCAACGCATCGCCGACCATGGTCGCCACCAGGCCGAGGATAATCAGGTAGCCGGGGACGGTCAGCACCGGCGCCTGGGCGGCCAGGGCCAGCAACAGCAGCAGGGTAACCGGTTTGAACAACCAGCGCTGCCATACCGGGCCGCGATAGGTCGCGTCGACAAACAACCATCCTGAAAAAACGACAGCGATAAATGACCAGAGCATAGTGTTTTATCCTTATGTGCGGTGAGGGTGCGTTCCCTGGGATCTCATTTGGTACGATTGACGCAGAAATATAATGACGATCGTAAATTCAGTGTAGGGTTCGATATGGGTTTAACCCCGATTGAGGGACTGAGTGTGTTGTTACAGCGCTTTATGCTATGTTAGCGCCAGAATTTTTCCATGCAAACGTCAATTCGCCAAAAAGGTGGGAGAGAGCCGGGTTATGAGCAGCGAACTGCCTTTATATCGGATTCAATTTATCAATAACGGCAAAAACTATCAGCTTTATGTACGCGAGCTCAGCCAAAGCCCGATGTTCGGTTTTATCGAAATCGGCGAGTTTGTGTTTTATAGCCAAAGCGCCGTATTGGTCGACCCTTCCGCCGAGAAACTGAAAACCGAATTCGCCGGGGTCAACCGCAGCTATATTCCGTTGCACGCGGTGATCCGCATCGATGTCGTGACCGAAAAGGGCAGCGCGCGCATTTCCGATCTTGGCGATAATGTCGCCACCTTCCCGTATTTTCCCGGCAAAAAGCCCTCTTAAGCGTCGTGCGCGCGCACTATTTATCCGGGCCGGCCGGGTTATGCGCGCGCTGCTTCTTTTGCCAGGCCAGCATTTCGAAGACACCGAACAAAAACATCCGCGCCTGGAAAAGACGGCTGAGTTTCCCTTCGTCGCGAGTCAGGGTGGCTTTGAGCAGCGTAAGCTGTAAACCGTGCATAATCACCATGAATATCATGGCGATATCAAGAAAGTATTTCAGCGGTCGCGGAAAGGGATGGATCAGGTTAAACACCAGAAATCCCCAGATAAGCAACATCAGCACACGGCCCAGGTTAATCCACATCATTTTGCTCCTGAAGGCGGTCTTGACGAATGTACAACCGGCAGGCCACCTGGCCGGCGATTTTTTCCCGGTGCAGCCGCCAGTGCGCCGGCACCTTGAGGTCACGGTTTTCCGTTTCGGTCTCGAGATAAATCCAGGCGCCGGGCGCCAGCCAAAGATGCCGTTCCAGTAATTGCACCGTCTCATCGATAAGACCGCGGCGAAAAGGCGGATCGAGAAAAACCAAATCGTACGGCGTGCCCGGCTGATTCAGCCAGCGCAGGCTGTCGGTCATGACCACCTGGCCGTTGGCGGCTCCCAGCAACCCTATATTTTTCACCAACTGGGCGGCGACGGCCCGGTCCTGCTCGAGCAGGGTGGCGGCGCCGGCGTGCCGGGACAACGCCTCCAGGCCCAGCGCGCCGCTGCCGGCAAAACAATCCAGGCAGCGCGCGCCCTGGATCATCGGCGCCAGCCAGTTGAACAAGGTTTCCCGCACCCGATCGGTGGTCGGGCGCAGCCCCGGACTATCCGGTACCGGCAGTTTACGCCCGCGCCATTGACCGCCGATAATCCGGATTTGCCCGGCGGGGCGCGCGGGGATATTTTTAGCCATAAATGTCTTATTGTTCGCCAAATCAGTCAAAAAACCGGGTCAGGGTCCGTAGCCGGCTATTCTACCGGGCCGGCGGCGCGGTGGGAATGTTAATTCGCCCTTCTTCGCCGCCAGGGGCAAAACCCACGCCAGGCGTGTTGAGTGGCCGCGAAGGTGATAAACTATCAGGTTTATCAGTCATGTTATTCATCCGCCATGATTCTTCGGCGAGGAGTGTAGTCGCAAATGGCAAAAGAGAAAAAACGTGGTTTCCTTTCCTGGTTAGGTCTGAAGCGTGAGGATGACGAGCCGGAACAGGAAAAACCGGCTAAGGGTGATGAGCGGCCCGAGGACGCCGGCGCCGCCGCGCGGCAGACCGGTCGGGCGCCGGCGGCCGATGACACGGCGGCCCGCGATACCGCCCGGGATATCGTCGATGTCACCGAACAGGTGGCGGCGCGCCAGGCCGCTGGCCAGGCGGATCCTGAAGCCTCCGCCGGCAATGGCGATGATGACGGGCGTGATGCGGCGGAGCTGGCCCTTGCCGAGGACGTTCATCCCGCTAACGGCGCGACGGGAGATGGCCTTGCCGGCGTTGATGGCGATCATACCCGTGCCCTGGAAGCCGACCTGGCCCTCGCCGGGGATGTCCGTCCCGATGAAGGGCAACGGCTGGCGCAGGAAGACCTCGCCCGGGACGATGGGGACAACGTCGGCGCGCCGAATATCGACGAGGCTAACGCCGGCGATTCGCCTGTCGACGAGGACAACGTCGGCGCGTCGCATATTGTCGAGGCTGACGCCGGCCTGCCCGCGACCGAACGGCAGCGCCCGGCCCGCGAGGGATTTTTTGCCCGCTTGAAGCGGGGGCTGCTCAAGACCAGACAAAATCTCGGATCCGGATTTATCGGATTGTTTACCGGTAAGAAAATAGACGATGATTTGTTTGAACAGCTGGAAGAACAGTTGCTGATAGCCGACGTCGGGGTGGACACCACGCGCAAGATTATCGCCGGGCTTATCGAACATGCCGACCGCCGGCATCTGAAAGACGCGGATTCGCTTTACGTTAAATTAAAAGAAGAGATGGGCGCCATCCTCGCCAGGGTGGATCGGCCGCTGGAAGTGGGCGGCAAGACGCCGTTCGTCATCTTGATGGTAGGCGTCAACGGCGTCGGCAAGACCACCACCATCGGCAAAATGGCGCGCCAGTACCAGGCGCAGGGCAAAACCGTGATGCTGGCGGCCGGCGACACCTTTCGCGCGGCGGCGGTGGAGCAACTCCAGGTCTGGGGCCAGCGTAACCGGATCCCGGTTATCGCGCAGCACACCGGCGCCGATTCCGCATCGGTCATTTTCGACGCG
This sequence comes from Acerihabitans sp., assembly GCF_036398755.1. Classification (NCBI taxonomy): domain Bacteria; kingdom Pseudomonadati; phylum Pseudomonadota; class Gammaproteobacteria; order Enterobacterales; family Pectobacteriaceae; genus Acerihabitans; species Acerihabitans sp. Next base: position 115,200 of record NZ_DASWOM010000064.1, read on the forward strand.
ATCCAGGCGGCCAAAGCCCGCGGCGTCGATGTCCTGATCGCCGATACCGCCGGGCGCCTGCAAAACAAAAGCCATCTGATGGATGAGCTGAAGAAAATCGTGCGGGTCATGAAAAAGCTGGACGGCGACGCCCCCCATGAGGTTATGCTGACCCTGGACGCCAGCACCGGACAGAACGCCATCAGCCAGGCGCGGTTATTTAACGAAACGGTGCCGCTTACCGGCATTACCCTGACTAAACTTGACGGTACCGCCAAGGGCGGCGTGATTTTCGCGGTGGCCGACCAGTTCGATATCCCGATTCGTTATATCGGCGTTGGCGAGGGTATTGAGGATCTGCGGCCGTTCAACGCCCCGGATTTTATCGAGGCGCTATTTTCACGGGATGTTACACCAGAAAATTGATGGGTTGCCCAACAGGGTTTATTTTGCCCGAGAGGATTGATTAGGATGATTCGCTTTGAACAGGTCAGCAAAGCGTATCTTGGCGGACGACAGGCGCTGCAAAGCGTCAATTTTCACCTTCGTCCGGCCGAGATGGCCTTTCTGACCGGCCATTCAGGCGCGGGGAAAAGCACCCTGCTGAAACTGATATGCGGTATTGAACGGCCTAGCGCGGGTCATATATTTTTCGGCGGCCACGACATCAGCCGCCTGAGAAATGGCGAAGTTCCCTTTTTACGCCGCCAGATAGGCATGATCTTCCAGGATCACCATTTGCTGCTCGATCGCACCGTGTATGACAATGTGGCGATGCCGCTGATTATCGCCGGCGCCAGCGTCGAGGATATCAGGCGTCGTGTTTCGGCGGCGCTGGACAAGGTCGGCCTGCTGGATAAGGCGCGCAATTTCCCCATCCAGCTGTCGGGCGGTGAACAGCAGCGGGTCGGCATTGCCCGGGCGGTGGTGAACAAACCCGCGGTGCTGCTGGCTGATGAGCCTACCGGTAACCTGGATGACGCCTTGTCGGAGGAGATTTTACGCTTGTTCGAGGAATTCAACCGGGCCGGGGTGACGGTATTGATGGCCACCCATGATTTGAGCCTGATCGCGAGGCGGCGCTATCGCATCATGTCTCTTAGCCAGGGCAGGTTAGACGGGGGCCGGGATGGCGAATAAACTTAACCGGCCCAAAGGCGCGCGCGCCAAGCCGATAAAAGACAAGAGCAAGGCGCTGCAAAGCGGCTGGCGCGAACAATGGGGCTATGCCTGGAAAAGCGCGTTGGCGGATTTGCGCCTCCAGCCCCTGGCTACGCTATTGACTATTGCGGTAATTGCCATTTCGTTGACCTTGCCCAGCGTATGTTATCTGGTATGGAAAAACGTCAGCCAGGCGGCGGAGCAGTGGTATCCCGCGCCGCAGTTGACCGTCTACCTTGACAAGGCCCTGGATGACGACGCGGCGCTTAAGGTGCTGGGAAGGCTTAAGCAAGAGGACGGCGTGGATAAGGTCAACTACCTGTCCCGCGAGGAGGCGATGGGCGAATTCCGCAATTGGTCCGGCTTCGGCGGCGCGCTGGATATGCTGGAAGAAAACCCCCTGCCGGCGGTGGCCATCATTACGCCCAAGCTCGATTTTCAGAGCGCCGACAGCCTCAAGACCCTGCGCGACCGGGTCGCGGCGGTGTCGGGGGTGGACGAAGTGCGTATGGACGACAGCTGGTTTGCCCGCCTGGCGGCGTTAACCGGGCTGGTGGGACAGGTTGCCGCCACTATCGGGCTGCTGATGATTATCGCGGTGTTCCTGGTTATCGGCAACAGCATCAGGCTAAGCATTTTCAGCCGCCGCGAGACCATTAACGTAATGAAGCTGCTGGGCGCAACCGACGGGTTTATCCTGCGGCCGTTTCTTAACGGCGGCGCGCTGCTGGGGCTGGGCGGGGCGGTCTTGTCGCTTATCCTGTCGGAAACCCTGGTCTGGCGGTTGGAATCGGTGGTGGCGAAAGTGGCGGCGGTATTCGGCACCACGTTTGCGCTGCACGGACTCGACGTCGAAGAAACGCTGCTGTTGCTGCTGATTTCCGCCATGATAGGCTGGGTGGCCGCCTGGCTGGCGACCGTGCAACATTTACGTCGGTTTACACCCCAGTAACCTTTTTTTGTTATAATAGGTCATTGGATGTTGTACCGCACAAGCTGCTCTACGTTGCCATGAGTTGTTGCTAAAATGGCAATGAACTATGATATCCATCGCCGGTCTTAGTATCGGCTATCTGGTTAAGATAACCCGGCAATAGGGTATGCTATCGATTGGGCGGCATCAGAGAATTTTGCGAGAGGAATTGAATGATCAAAGATATGCAAGCTTTAGCCCTGGTCCCGCAAGGCAGTCTGGAAGCCTATATCCGGGCAGCCAACGCCTATCCGATGCTGACGGCGGAGGAAGAGCACTCATTGGCTGAACGGCTGCATTATCAGGGCGATTTGGACGCGGCCAAGCGGCTCATCCTGTCACACCTGCGCTTTGTTGTTCATATCGCGCGTAATTATTCCGGCTATGGTCTGCCGCAGGCGGATCTCATCCAGGAAGGCAATATCGGCCTGATGAAAGCGGTTCGCCGTTTCAATCCCGAAGTCGGGGTGCGGCTGGTCTCGTTTGCCGTGCACTGGATCAAGGCCGAAATCCACGAATACGTACTGCGCAACTGGCGCATCGTGAAAGTCGCCACCACCAAGGCGCAGCGCAAGCTGTTCTTCAACCTGCGTAAAAACAAGCAGCGCCTGGGATGGTTCAACCAGGACGAAGTGGAAATGGTCGCCAAGACGCTGGGCGTGACCAGCAAGGACGTGCGCGAAATGGAATCACGCATGGCCGCGCAGGATATGACCTTTGATCCCACGCCGGATGAAGAAGCCCGCGACGGGCAGGCCATGTCCCCCATGCTGTACCTGCAGGACAAATCTTCCGACTTTGCCGACGGCATTGAAGAAGACAACTGGGACGATCATGCGGCGGACAAGCTCAGCGTGGCGCTGGAAGGCCTGGACGAACGCAGCCAGCATATCATCCGCGCGCGTTGGCTTGACGACGATAACAAGTCCACGCTGCAGGAGCTGGCCGACAAGTATGGCGTCTCGGCGGAGCGCGTGCGCCAGCTGGAAAAAAACGCCATGAAAAAGATGCGACTGGCGATAGAATCCTGACAGGGCGCTGTTGATTACCAACAATTGCGAACGGCCGGTGCATACCGGCCGTTTCTATATCCATTTACCGCATGCTAAAAGTGCCGCCTTAAATGCTTTATTTAAACTGAAACGCATTGTCGCTGAGGATGCGTCAGGATAAACATTTTTTGTGCTTAATGATCAGGGTTATTTCTGTGGCAAACAGACCGATATAAATAATCTTTTTTTATATTTAGTTATCGTCAGATTATTATTAAACAAATATGACTTTAGCATTATTCCGGAACTCTATAATATAGAACAGCAAAGCCGCGAAAATTCCACTTATCGCATTTTTCCGTGGCGACAATAAAACACACCGGAAGATTAAATGGAAAACATTCCTTATGGCGTTCCCACTGGTAACGGATATAACACCCTGATATCCGGATCTCCCGCATCCACCGGCGGCATGATTGCCGGCTTTCCGATACTGTACGGAAGACTGGTCGGCGTCAATAATACCCCCAACGGTACAAACATATTCTACATTTACCGCGGCACGATGTATTTCTCTCCTATCCCAACGGGAAGTTATCCTCACTTATATATTGACTATAATACACCGGCTAATCGATGCCTTGATCTCTCTAATAGCACACCGGAGGATAGGCAAGAAAAAACTTTTATTGCTAATAAAATGCCTGCATATGATAAAGCCTGCCCACAGCAAACTCATGGTAAAGAAATACTCGATCTTACTCTCCAGCGTTTCAAGGGGATATATGCCGGCCCCATACGGGAACTGAAAAACTATCGCTGATCTACCCGAGCCTGTTAACCGCTTTAGTGATGCCGTCCCATGGGATTTAAGCAGGGGGGCCGCATTAACCTGAGCGGATTTGCCCTCCTGCCGTCATTCGACGTATTCAGGGTACAAGCCACCTTGCCGCCTGACGCTTTCCCGGAATCGGGTGCATCAACGGCGTTTGTGCCAACCGTCCGGTTCCTGGCAAAATCCGCATGCATCCATAAACCGGGCCATCACCGCCACGTCTTCGAAGGGTTGATTATTGCCCAGCCACCAGTGATTAATCTCCGGTAGCAGACGCTGTACTTCGGTCATAAGGTAAAGCCCCACGCCACGTCGACGGGTAACCGCGCGCACCAGCGGCGCCACCAGGCGGCCTTCGTTCCATTCGTTATCAATAATCACCTGCACCGCGCCCAACAGCCTGTCGTTAAAACGGGCGGCGAATACCGCGCAGGATCCGGAAAGGCGAGCGTTAAGCGCCGCAATATCGGTGTTTGGCCAAATTTTCGCCAAATCAATCAGATCCTGCGGCGTAAAACGGAATAACTGCTCAATAGTTAATTTCATGCGTGTAATCACTTAAGACGTAAAAAATAATGTAGCGAATTTGTTGACAAAAGATGATGTAAATCTTGCGAGGGCTAAAATGGCATAAGTGACGCCCATCACAATAAGTCCGGGTAAACGATCTACCTGAATATCATAAACTAGCACGACCCGCTAGAAGACGATGGAAATACCGATAATAATATCATTATTTTGTGCTGTCCATGCAGGTTATTTCTGAAAGTATAAGTTGATTTACAGCATAATATTTCTGTTCAATAATATGAAAAATAAAAGCTTATTGGCAAACCTTCGCAATCCGGAGGCTAAGGCATTATTACATATAATAAAAATACCTAATGGCGGTAAAAAACCGGCCAAAAAACAGGCAGCAAACACAACAAAACGGAGAACAGTGGATGAAATTCAACAAAGGCAACGCTTTGCTGGCCGGCTGTATGGCCATGGCAATGAGCCATTCCGTCTGGGCACAAGATATCAAGGTCGCCGTGGTCGGCGCAATGTCCGGTCCGGTTGCCCAGTATGGCGACATGGAATTCACCGGGGCGCGTCAGGCGATAGCCGATATCAACGCCAAGGGCGGCGTGAAGGGCAATAAACTGGTGGGGGTCGAATACGACGACGCCTGCGATCCCAAGCAGGCGGTGGCGGTGGCCAACAAGGTTATCAACGACGGCATCAAATATGTTATCGGCCATCTTTGCTCCTCCTCCACCCAGCCGGCGTCCGATATTTATGAAGACGAAGGTATCATCATGATCACCCCGGCGGCCACCAATGCCGACCTGACCACGCGCGGTTACAAGATGATCATGCGCACCACCGGCCTGGACTCCGATCAGGGACCGACCGCCGCCAAATACATTCTTGAGGCGATAAAACCCCAACGTATCGCCGTGGTGCATGACAAGCAGCAATATGGCGAGGGCCTGGCGCGCTCGGTGCAGGACAGCCTGAAGAAAAACGGCGGCAACGTGGTGTTGTTCGAAGGCATCACCGCCGGTGATAAAGATTTCTCCACGCTGGTGGCGCGCCTGAAGAAAGAGAACGTCGATTTTGTTTACTTTGGCGGGTATTACCCGGAAATGGGACAAATTCTGCGTCAGGCGAAACAGGCCGGGCTGACCGCCAAATTCATGGGACCGGAAGGCGTGGGCAACTCCTCGCTGTCCAATATCGCCGGCGACGCGTCGGAAGGCATGCTGGTCACCTTGCCGAAGCGCTATGACCAGGTACCGTCCAACCAGCCGATTGTGGCGGCGTTGAAGGCGAAAAAACTCGATCCCACCGGTCCGTTCGTCTGGACCACCTATGCGGCGGTGCAGTCCCTGGCGTCCGGTATGGAAAGCGCCGGTATGGAACCGGCCGCTATCGTCAAGGATCTGAAGTCCAAAACCGTGGAAACGGTCATGGGTCCGTTGAGCTGGGATGAGAAGGGCGATTTGAAGGGATTTGAGTTCGGCGTATTTACATGGCACGCAGACGGTACTTCCACACCGATTAAATAATCTGCCGTTCCTCCCGGGTTAAAAAAATATCGCCGCTCCCGTTGGCCTGGTTCAGCGGGCGCGGCTACAAAGGTTAAGGTATGTCCGAGCAGTTCCTTTATTTTATGCAGCAGTTGTTCAACGGCCTGACGTTGGGCAGCACCTATGCATTGATTGCCATTGGCTACACCATGGTTTACGGCATTATCGGCATGATTAACTTCGCCCACGGCGAAGTCTATATGATCGGTAGCTATGTCTCCTTTATTGTTATCGCCGCGCTGATGATGATGGGTATCGACGCCGGTTGGCTGTTGATTGGCGCCGGCTTTATCGCCGCCATCGTGATTTCCAGCGCCTATGGCTGGAGCATCGAGCGCGTGGCCTATAAACCGGTACGATCCTCCAAGCGCCTGATCGCCCTGATTTCCGCCATCGGCATGTCTATTTTCCTGCAAAACTACGTCAGCCTGACGCAGGGTTCGCGGGATCTGGCGCTGCCGAGCCTGGCCAGCGGCCAATGGGTGCTGGGTGAAAGCAATGGTTTTGTCACCAGCATCAGCACCATGCAGTTCACCATCTGGGCGGTGACCTTTGTCGCCATGCTGGCCCTGACGCTGTTTATTCGTTATTCCCGCATGGGGCGCGCCTGCCGCGCCTGCGCGGAAGATTTGAAAATGGCCAGCCTGCTGGGCATCAGCACCGACCGGGTCATCTCGCTGACCTTTGTCATCGGCGCGGCGATGGCGGCGGTGGCCGGCGTGCTGTTGGGCCAGTTTTATGGCGTCATCAACCCCTATATCGGTTTTATGGCCGGCATGAAGGCGTTTACCGCTGCGGTGCTGGGCGGTATCGGCAGTATCCCCGGCGCGATGCTGGGCGGGTTGATTCTGGGGGTGGCGGAAGCGCTGACCTCGGCCTATCTGAGCAGCGAATATAAAGACGTGGTTTCGTTCGCGTTGCTTATCGTGGTGCTGCTGGTGTTGCCCACCGGCATCCTGGGCCGTCCGGAGGTCGAGAAGGTATGAAGATCAAGCCTGTATTAAACGCGCTGTTTTGTGCGTTGATGCTGCTGGTGCTGGCCGTCTTTATGATGGGGATGCGCCTGAGCCTGGAAGGCACCCGGCTGGTGGTGCATAACGCGGGCGAGGTGCGCTGGTATTGGATTGGCGCCGGCTGCGCGGTGGTGTTCGTGTTCCAGCTGTTGCGGCCGGTTTTTCAGCATAGCCTGAAAAGAATCAGCGGTCCGTCCTGGGTATTGCCGAGCTTTGACGGCTCCACGCCGCGCCAGAAATGGCTGGCGCTGGCGATGATCCTGGCCGCTATCGCCTGGCCGTTCCTGGTATCGCGCGGCACGGTGGATATCGCCACCCTGACGCTTATCTATATCATGCTGGGCCTGGGGCTGAACGTGGTGGTGGGGCTGTCCGGCCTGCTGGTGCTGGGCTACGGCGGGTTCTATGCCATCGGTGCCTATACCTACGCGCTGCTTAATCATTACTGTGGCCTGGGTTTTTGGGAAAGCCTGCCGCTGGCGGGGCTGGTTGCCGCCGGTTTTGGGTTATTGCTGGGTTTTCCGGTGCTGCGGCTGCGCGGCGACTATCTGGCGATCGTCACCCTGGGATTTGGCGAAATTGTCCGTATCCTGCTGCTGAACAATACCGAGATCACCGGCGGGCCGAACGGCATCAGCCAGATCCCGAAACCGACCTTTTTTGGTCTGGAATTTAGCCGTAGCCCGCGCGAGGGCGGTTGGGACACCTTCCATAATTTCTTTGGCCTGACCTACGATCCCGGCGACCGGATTATCTTTTTGTATATGGTGGCGCTGCTGTTGGTGATCCTGACCTTGTTTATCATTAACCGCCTGCTGCGCATGCCGCTGGGACGGGCCTGGGAGGCGCTGCGCGAGGATGAAATCGCCTGTCGTTCGCTGGGCCTCAGTCCGACCCGGATTAAACTGACCGCCTTTACCATCAGCGCGGCGTTCGCCGGTTTTGCCGGCACGCTGTTTGCCGCGCGCCAGGGTTTTGTCAGTCCGGAGTCATTCACCTTCGTGGAATCCGCTTTTGTGCTCGCCATCGTGGTATTGGGCGGCATGGGATCGCAGTTCGCGGTGATCCTGGCGGCCATCCTGCTGGTGGTGTCCCGCGAGCTGATGCGCGATCTGAACCAGTACAGCATGCTGTTGCTGGGCGCGCTGATGGTGCTGATGATGATCTGGCGGCCGCAGGGTTTGCTGCCGATGAAACGTCCGCAGATGAAAATGAAGACCGGTAAAGGAGCGCGGGCATGACCTCCTCCGCATTGCAGCCCCTGTTATCCGTCAAGGCATTGACCATGCGCTTCGGCGGTTTGCTGGCGGTTAACCAGGTTGAACTGGATCTGTTCCCCGGCGAAATCGTGTCGCTTATCGGCCCCAACGGCGCCGGTAAAACCACGGTATTCAACTGCCTGACCGGTTTTTATCGCCCCACCAGCGGCACCATCATGCTGCGCGATCGGCATCTGGAAGGGCTGCCGGGCCAGACCATCGCCCGGATGGGGGTGGTGCGCACTTTCCAGCATGTGCGATTATTCCGCGAAATGACGGTTATTGAGAACCTGCTGGTGGCGCAGCATCAGCATCTTAAAAGCGGCGTTTTCGCCGGGTTGCTGAAAACCCGCGCCTTCCGCCAGGCGGAGGCCGAAGCGCAGGATTATGCCGGCACCTGGCTTGATCGCGTGGGTTTGCTGGAGCTGGCCAACCGCCAGGCGGGCAATCTGGCCTATGGCCAGCAGCGCCGGCTGGAGATTGCCCGGTGCATGGTGACGCGCCCGTCTCTGCTGATGCTTGATGAACCGGCCGCGGGCCTGAACCCGAACGAGACCGCCGAGCTGAATATGCTGATCGCCGAACTGCGGTCACAGCATGATGTGTCGGTGTTATTGATTGAGCATGATATGAAGTTGGTGATGGGTATTTCCGATCGCATTTATGTGGTTAACCAGGGCATGCCGTTGGCGAACGGTACCCCCGCCGAGATTCGCAGTAACCCGGACGTTATTCGGGCCTATTTGGGAGAGGCCTGATGACTCAGGATAGAGCTATGCTGTCTTTGCACAGCGTTTCGGCGCATTACGGTAAAATCCAGGCGCTGCATGAGGTGAGCCTGCATATCAACCCCGGTGAGATAGTGACGCTTATCGGCGCCAACGGCGCCGGCAAGACCACGCTGCTTGGCACGTTGTGCGGCGATCCGCGCGCCTCCAAGGGCCGGATTATGTTTGAGGGCGACGATATTACCGATTGGCCGACGGCGCGGATTATGCGCGCCTCGATTGCCATCGTGCCGGAAGGGCGGCGAGTGTTTTCGCGGATGACGGTGGAGGAGAACCTGGTCATGGGCGGCTTTTTCGCCACGCGCCCGCAGTATCAGCAGCGTATCAAGCGGGTGTTTGAGCTTTTTCCGCGGTTGCAGGAGCGGCGCGTTCAGCGCGCCGGCACCATGTCCGGGGGCGAGCAGCAGATGCTGGCCATCGGCCGGGCGTTGATGAGCCAGCCGCGGCTGCTGTTGCTGGATGAGCCTTCGCTGGGTCTGGCGCCGATTATTATCCAGCAGATATTCGACACCATCGAGCAGTTGCGCCGGGAGGGGATGACCATTTTCCTGGTGGAGCAGAACGCGAACCAGGCGCTCAAGCTGGCTGACCGGGGCTATGTGCTGGAGAACGGGCATGTGGTGCTGGAGGATAGCGGCGCGGCGCTGCTGGCCAACGAGGCGGTGCGCAGCGCATATCTGGGTGGGTGATGCGGGCCGATGATCCCGCCCTTGTTAAGGCTGGTAAACATCGCGGATGCATTTGAGGTATTCAATGCCAGGAATGTGCGTTTTTTTCCTGAATGCAATGGTGATGGGGCAGGTTTCGTGTGCGGCGAGCGGCGGGGGTGATGTTGCCTGGGTGCAGGTTGCGTGTGCGGCGAGCGGCAGGGTTTATATTGCCTGGGTGCAGGTTTCGCTTGCCATTTATTGGGTGGATATATGGATTGACGGGTGCCGGCAAGCGACAAGAAGGGTGGTTCGCGCCACCCTTCTTGACTTCCGCGCGTCCGGCAGGTCGTGCGCCGCTGCGCGGTCCCCGGCATCGCGCAGCCCGGCTTATGGACCGCCCGGTTAGCGCTCCCAGCGCTTCCGGGCTTTCGCCGCTCCCGGCGGCTCATCCAGCCGCGCAGCGCGCTGCCGGCGCACTCAATGCCGGCACAAAGTCAACACCATCGCCTGTTGGCAAACAGGACTTTTTAGGTTACTCGCGGTATGCGCTTACCGGGAAAACGGGAAAAATAGCAGTAATGATTTTCGGCTGACGGCAACAGGCTCACCCCTCAAGGCTCAAGGCTCAAGTCTCGAGTCTCGAGTCTCGAGTCTCGAGTCTAATGGGTTACTGCCGCGCATGTTTATGCCTGAAAGTTCACTGCTCACTGCCGCATGTTTATGCCTGAAAGTTCACTGCTCACTGCCGCATGTTTATGCCTGAAGGTTCACTGCTCACTGCCGCATGCTTATGCCTGAAAGTTCGCTGCTCACCGCCGCATGTTTATGCCTGAAGATTCACTGCTCACTGCCCTTGTTTATGCCTAACGGCATCGTTATGTGACCACGCGGCCTGCTTTCCGCTGTGCCAGCCGTATACCTACTGATTAACCGTATCTCGACATCAGGTTTGTCTCAAGCGGCAGCACCGTCTTTGCCGCATAAAATGCATTTTTAACCGCGACATAGGTCCCGGCATAAAGCGCGCTGACGACGCCAGTGACCCCGGCATGAGCCGCTGGGAGCGGCGAAAGGCCCGGTAGCGCCGGGAGCGCTAACCGGGCCGGTGCATCACGGGGGCATGGGTGGCGGAAGGCATCGCGCAGCGACGCGCGACCTGCCGGGCGCGGGGAAGTCAAGAAGGGGCGCGCGTGCGCCCCTTTTTGTCGCTTGCCGGCACCCGGCAATCCATATATCAACCCAATGAATGGCAAGCGAAACCCACGCCCAACCCACAGGCAGCCCACCGCAGGCCACAAGCGAAACCCACGCCCAACCAACATACCGCCCACCGCAGGCCACAGACGAAACCGAAATCCCCGCCGGTGCGGCATATTTTCGGCGCGCTGGGTGGGGAATTTGCCGCGTGCTGTCATCCCGCTGTCATAAGGGTGTTATTTTTCTGTCATTTCAACATGTCATGTTACAGGCCGATGAACTTTTCCGGCATTCAGGAGCATGGCATGTTGAAACATTCAATGAGTATCGCCGCCTTAAGCGTGGCGCTGACGTTGTCCTTGAGCACCAGTGCGCAGGCGGTGACCGAAATTCCCTTTTGGCATTCAATGGAAAGCGTATTGGGCACCGAGGTGGATTCCCTGGCGGCGCGCTTTAACCAGGAGCATCCTGAATATCATGTCGTGCCGGTGTATAAAGGCAATTACGAGCAGGGCCTGACGGCGGGTATCGCGGCGTTTCGTACCGGCACCGCGCCGGCGATTTTGCAGGTGTATGAAGTCGGCACCGCCACCATGATGGCCAGCAAGGCTTATAAGCCGGTTTACCAGGTGTTTGAGCAGGCCGGCATCAAGAATGACGAGTCGGCGTTTGTGCCCACCGTGTCCGGTTATTACAGCGACAGTAAAACCGGCCATCTGCTTTCCCAACCCTTCAACAGCTCCACCCCGGTGTTGTATTACAACAAAGACGCCTTCAAAAAAGCCGGCCTGGATCCGGAACATGCCCCGCAAACCTGGCAGGAACTGGCCGAAGCGGCCGCCAAGCTGCGCGCCAGCGGCATGGCGTGCGGATATGCCAGCGGCTGGCAGGGGTGGATTCAAATCGAGAATTTCAGCGCCTGGCACGGTCTGCCGGTGGCGACCAGGGATAACGGCTTTGCCGGTAACGACGCGGAGCTGATTTTTAATAAACCCGAGCAGGTGAAGCATATCCAATTGTTGTCGGATATGAACAAAAAAGGGGATTTCAGCTACTTCGGCCGTAAGGACGAGTCCACCGAGAAGTTTTATAACGGCTCATGCGGCATCACCACCGCCTCGTCAGGCTCCCTGGCCTCGATTCGCCAGTACGCCAAATTCAACTACGGCGTGGGTATGATGCCGTATGACGCCGACGTGAAGAACGCGCCGCAAAACGCCATTATCGGCGGCGCCAGCCTGTGGGTGATGAACGGTAAGGATGACGCGACCTACAAAGGGGTGGCGGAGTTCCTGCAATTCCTCGCCCGGCCTGATATCGCGGCGGAGTGGCACCAGAAAACCGGTTATTTGCCGATCACCACCGCGGCCTATGAGCTGACCCGAAGCCAGGGTTTTTATGACAAAAACCCCGGCGCCGATATCGCCACCCGCCAGATGCTGAACAAACCGCCGTTGCCGTTCACCAAAGGCATGCGCTTGGGCAATATGCCGCAAATCCGCACCGTGGTGGACGAAGAGCTGGAACGCGTCTGGACCGGCAAGGCCACGCCGCAGGAAGCGCTGGACAGCGCGGTTAAACGCGGCAACCAGCTGTTGCGCCGGTTTGAGCAGTCGCTGAAATAAACCAACGACGGCGGCCCGTCGCGCGCTGCGCGGCGGGCCAATTTTTGCATTGCGGGTTGGAAAGTTTATGGCTATCGCTTCCCATCGCGGATTCAGTCAACGCTGGCTGGCCTATCTTCTGGTGCTGCCGCAGTTGGTGATTACCGCGATTTTTTTCCTTTGGCCGGCGGGCACCGCGCTGTGGTATTCGGTACAGCGGGTAGATCCGTTCGGCATAGACAATACCTTTGTCGGCCTGGATAATTTCGTCCAGTTGGCGCAGGACCCCTATTATCTCGATTCGCTGGTAACGACGCTTATCTTCAGCGGCCTGGTGACCGTTATCGGCATGCTGGCGGCGTTGTTCCTGGCGGCGCTGGTGGATTATGCGCTGCGCGGCAAGCGTATCTATCAAACCCTGCTGCTGTTGCCTTACGCGGTGGCGCCGGCGGTGGCGGCGGTGCTGTGGATGTTCCTGTTCAGTCCTGGACTGGGACTTATCGCTTATGTGCTCAACAACATGGGCTATCACTGGAATCATGCGCAAAACAGCGGACAGGCAATGTTCCTGGTGGTGCTGATTTCCATATGGCAGCAGGTGAGCTATAACTTTCTGTTTTTCCTTGCCGCCCTGCAATCCATTCCGCGTTCACTGGTGGAGGCCGCGGCCATCGACGGCGCCGGGCCGGTACGGCGCTTTATCGATTTATCGCTGCCGCTTATCACGCCGGTGAGCTTTTTCCTTTTGGTTATCAACCTGGTGTACGCTTTCTTCGATACCTTCCCGGTAATCGACGCGGTCACCGCCGGCGGGCCGGTGCAGGCCACCACCACGCTGATTTACAAAATTTACCGCGAAGGATTCGCCGGCCTGGATTTGTCCAGTTCCGCCGCACAGTCGGTGGTGCTGATGATGGTGGTGATTGTGCTGACGGTCATCCAGTTTCGTTTTGTCGAACGTAAGGTGCGATATCAATGATAGAACATCGCCGCGGACTGGATATCTTCTGCCATTTCATATTGATACTAAGCGTTGCCGTTATTCTGTTGCCGCTGTATATCGCGCTGGTGGCGGCGACCATGGACAATCGCCAGGTGTTCCAGGTGCCGCTGAGCCTGGTGCCGGGCAGTCATTTGTGGGAGAACATTCGCCACGTCTGGCTGGTGGGCGTGGGCAGCCAGGCGGTGCCGTTCAGCCGGTTGCTGTTCAATAGCCTGGTCATGGCGCTGGGGATTACCCTGGGCAAGATCAGCGTGTCGATGTTATCCGCCTACGCCATCGTTTATTTTCGCTTTCCGCTGCGCAATCTGTTTTTCTGGCTGATTTTCATGACGCTGATGCTGCCGGTTGAGGTGCGGATTTTCCCAACCGTCGATGTGATCGCCAATCTGCATATGCTCGACAGCTATACCGGCCTGACGCTGCCGCTGATGGCGTCGGCCACCGCGACGTTTCTGTTCCGTCAGTTCTTTATGACCGTTCCCCATGAACTGCTGGAGGCGGCGCGCATCGACGGCGCGGGGCCGCTGCGGTTTTTGTGGGATATCCTGCTGCCGTTGTCGAAAACCAATCTGGCGGCGCTGTTTGTGATCATCTTTATCTACGGCTGGAACCAGTACCTGTGGCCGATCCTGATTATCAACAACAGCGCGATGGGCACCGCGGTGGCGGGGATCAGAAGCATGATCGCCAGCGGCGACAGCGCCACGCAGTGGAATTACGTGATGGCGGCGATGCTGCTGACCATGATCCCCCCCCTGACAATTGTATTGCTGATGCAGCGCTGGTTCGTGCGCGGCCTGGTCGATAGCGAGAAATAATCCTTTATGGCAAGTTTGATACTACAAGCGGTCGAGAAAACCTATGACGGCAAGACGCCGGTGATAGCCCCGTTAAACCTGGAGGTGGCCGATGGGGAATTTATCGTGCTGGTGGGGCCGTCCGGCTGCGGTAAATCGACCTTGTTGCGCATGGTCGCGGGCCTGGAGAGCGTCAGCAGCGGCGACATTTATATCGACGGCGAGCGGGTGACCGAACGCGAACCCAAGGACCGCGGCATTGCCATGGTGTTTCAGAATTATGCGCTCTATCCACATATGAGCGTCTATGACAATATGGCCTACGGCCTGAAAATCCGCGGTTTCGGCAAGCAGCATATCCAAAGGCTGGTGGAGCGGGTGGCGCAGATGCTGGAGCTTGGGGAACTGCTGCAGCGCAAGCCGCGCGAACTGTCCGGCGGGCAACGCCAACGCGTGGCCATGGGGCGCGCGCTGGTGCGGGAACCGGCGGTGTTCCTGTTCGATGAGCCGTTATCCAATCTGGATGCGAAATTGCGCACCCAGATGCGGCTGGAGCTACAGTTGCTGCATCGCCGCCTGAGAACCACCAGTCTGTATGTGACCCACGACCAGGTGGAGGCCATGACGCTGGCGGAACGGGTGATCGTCATGAATAAAGGGCGGGTGGAGCAAATCGGCACCCCAACGGAGATTTATCGCCGTCCGGCGTCGCTGTTCGTGGCCGGATTCATGGGGTCGCCGGCCATGAACCTGCTGCCGGGCCGGATTAGTGAGGACGGGGCCTGTTTCCAGGTGAGCGGCGGTCCGTCGCTGCCGCTGGCCGCCGTTGGCGCGCAATGGCGCGGACGCGAGTTGACCGCGGGTATCCGTCCGGAGCATATTGAACAGTCGAGGTCCGCTGCCGACGGCCCGGCGCTGGAAATTATTTCACTAGAGCAACTGGGCGCGGATAACCTGGTCCATGGGCGCTGGGGTGGGCGTTCCATGGTAATACGACTGCCGCATGATCGGCAGCCGGCCATTGGGACGGTACTTTATTTACAGTGTCCTGCCCATGCATGGCACTTTTTTGATCCGTTAAGCGGATCCCGGGTGGAATTATGACAGAAAACTGGCCTTATCCGACCATCGTCGCCCATCGAGGCGGCGGTTCGCTGGCGCCCGAGAATACCTTGGCGGCCATTGATACCGGCGCGCGCCATGGCCATACAATGATCGAGATAGATGCAAAGCTTTCCGCCGATGGACAGATTTTCTTGCTGCATGACGATACGCTGGAGCGCACCAGCACCGGCCACGGTATCGCCGGCCACTTTGCCTGGGAAGATCTGGCGCGGCTTGACGCCGGAGCATGGTTTAACGATAAATTCCGCGGCGAGTCCTTGCCGCTGCTGGCGGAGGTTGCGGCTCGCTGCGCCCGGCATGGACTGGCGGTGAATATCGAGATTAAACCCACGACCGGCACCGATGTCGACACCGGCCGCGCCGTGGCGCTGGCGGCGGCCCGGTTGTGGCAAGATAGCGCGGTGCCGCCGCTGTTATCTTCGTTTTCAGTCGATGCGCTGGCGGCGGCGTTGCAGGCCGCTCCTCAACTGCCGCGCGGGCTGTTGCTGCACTTTTGGGATGATAACTGGCCGCGGCTTGCCCAGGAGCTACAGTGCAGCGCGCTGCATTTGAATCATGAAGTGCTGACCGAGGAGCGGGTTGCGCAAATCACCGATGCCGGCCTGCATATCCTGGCCTATACCGTGAACAGCCCTTATCGCGCGCGCGCCCTGCTCAGCTGGGGGGTGGAGACCCTTTGCACCGACCGCATTGATCTGATTGGCCCCGACTTCGCCGATAGCTAGCGTGCGCGGTTAACCGATGCGGGCGGCCGGTGTAAATCCAGGGTCGCGCCGGGGCGGCTTAGGGATTGGGCTGCGGTTTTATCAGCGGTGCGTTCTGCCGCGCCCGCTGGCTGTCGTTATTGAGCTGCGACTGCAGCTGGCTGCGCTGGTTATTCTGCTGGATTTGCTGCTGTTGCTCCAGGCGAAGCTGCTGCTGCCGGGTATTGCTTTGCATTTGCTGTTTTAGCTGCTGCTGCGCCGGACTTTGCCCATAGGGGTCATCGCGCTGCGCGGGCGTGAGGGGTTTAACCGCCGCCATTGCCGCCAATGATGCCAGCATAACCGGCAACCATAGCCAAATAGAGATTTTCATGTGCGGCTCCGTGGTGATGTCCTTGTGTTATTTTAACCGTTAAACAGTCATTACGCGAGGCGACGTGTGCTTAGGCGACATCGGTCAGAAAAAAATTGAAACTGTCGCTGATTTGGTTAATAAGTAAATAAATACCATTCACCAGGATATGAAACCCATGCGTATGTCCTCATCAGGCGGTGTGTTGTCGCTGGCGCTGGCCTTATTGCTGACAATGGCGCCCACCGGCGCCGCGCCGCTGTCCTACGGCATTGAAAATGATATCCAGCATCCGGTTTATGCCCGGCGCGGCATGGTCTCAACCGTAGACGAGACGGCAACCGGCGTGGGGCTGGATATCCTGCGCGCGGGTGGTAACGCGGTGGACGCCGCGGTGGCGGTGGGGTACGCGCTGGCGGTGACCCATCCGCAGGCGGGAAACCTGGGCGGCGGCGGTTTTATGCTGGTGCGCACGCAGCAAGGCGAGGTGGTGGCGATTGATTTTCGTGAAATGGCGCCGGCCGGCGCCACCCGCGATATGTTTATCGGCGCGGACGGCAATGCCGACAGCAAGCGCTCATTAACCAGTCCGCTGGCGTCCGGTACGCCGGGCACCGTGGCGGGCATGTCGCTGGCGCTGGACCGCTTCGGTAGCCTGCCGCTGGCGCGGGTAATGCAGCCGGCTATTAAGCTGGCCCGGGAAGGGTTTAGCGTTAATAAGGCCCTGGCCGACGATCTGGCCTCTTATGGTAAGGAGGCGCTTATCAACCATCCGAACAGCAAGGCGGTATTTTTTAAAGCCGACGGCCAGCCCTATGCGCAGGGGGACCGGCTCACCCAGCCGCAGCTGGCCCACAGCCTGATGCTTATCGCCGAACAGGGACCACAGGCGTTCTACCAGGGCGCCATCGCGGACGAAATCGCCGGCGAAATGCAACGGGACGGCGGGCTTATCGGCAAGGCCGATCTCGCGGCCTATCGAGCGGTGGCGCGCCAGCCGGTATCCGGCAGCTATCGGGGATATCAGGTGTTCTCCATGCCGCCGCCCTCCTCCGGCGGCGTGCATATCATTGAGATTCTGAATATCCTGGAAAATTTTGACCTGGCCCATATGGGCGCCGGCAGCGCCGACGCCATCCAGGTAATGGCGGAAGCGATGAAATTCGCCTATGCCGATCGATCGCAGTATCTCGGCGATCCGGACTTCGTTAAGGTTCCGGTACCGGCGCTGACCAGCAAGGCTTATGCCAAAACCCTGGCGCAGCGTATTGATGTCCATCGCGCCAATCCATCCGACACCATCAAGCCTGGCCAGCTACAGCCCTACGAGAGCGATCAGACCACCCATTACTCGGTGGTGGACGGGCAGGGCAACGCGGTGGCGGTGACCTATACCCTTAACACCTATTTCGGCAGCGGTATCATGGCAGGCGGCAGCGGCATTCTGCTCAATAACGAAATGGATGATTTTTCCGCCAAACCCGGCGTGCCGAATATGTATGGGCTGGTGGGCGGTGACGCCAACGCCGTCCAGGCCGGTAAACGGCCGCTGTCTTCCATGTCGCCCACCATTGTGGTGAAAGACGGCAAAACCTGGCTGGTCACGGGCAGCCCCGGCGGCAGTCGCATCATCACCACCGTGCTGCAAATGCTGGTCAACACCATTGATTTTGGCATGAATGTCGCCGAGGCGAGCGCCGCGCCGCGTTTTCATCAGCAGTGGACTCCGGACGAACTCCGGGTGGAGAAAGGGTTCAGTCCCGATACCATTAAGCTGCTGGTCGCAAGGGGACAGCACGTCAAGGTGCTGCCGGTAATGGGCAGTACGCAAAGCATTATGGTGATGCCCGACGGCACCTTCTCCGGCGCTTCCGACCCGCGCACCATTGATGATCTGACCGCGGGATATTAATCAGCGTAACAGGCCGGGGTCTTATCTCGCCATCCCGTATTGAGACGCGCGCGTTGCCGACATGGTTGCCGAATTGCCGGCAACGCGCATGCTTAATAATTACCCACTTGTAAACCCTATTTGTGAAAATTCACGGCATAAATCCGCTAGAATAGCGCTTTGGCTTTACTGGAATGCTAAACGTGCCGCTGCTTATCATCACCACCATTTTATGGGCGTTTTCATTTAGCCTGATTGGCGAGTACCTGGCCGGGCAAGTGGACAGCTATTTTTCGGTACTGGTGCGGCTTACGCTTGCGGCGCTGGTGTTCCTGCCGTTCCTGCGCTGGCGCGGCTACCGGGTAAAACCGCTGCTGTTGTATATGGCGGTGGGCGCCTGCCAGTTGGGCATCATGTATATGATTAGCTACCGTGCCTATCTCTATCTGACGGTGCCGGAATTTTTATTGTTTACCGTCATGACGCCCTTGTACGTGACGCTGGTGTATGACCTGCTGCGTCGCCGCCGGCTGCGCTGGGGCTATGTGCTGAGCGCCATGCTGGCGGTGGCCGGCGCGGCCATCATCCGCTACGACGGCGTCAGCGAGCACTATTGGCACGGACTGCTGCTGGTGCAGGCGGCGAACCTGATGTTCGCCATCGGCCAGGTGGGCTACAAACGGCTGATGGAGGTATACCCGATGCCGCAGCACACGGCCTTTTCCTGGTTTTACCTCGGTTCGTTTATCGTGGCGCTGGCCGGCTGGTGCCTGTTCGGCAGTGCGCGGCAATTGCCCGCCAGCTCGTTGCAATGGGGCGTGCTGATCTGGCTGGGGGTCGGCGCGTCGGCGCTGGGGTATTTTATGTGGAACTACGGCGCCACCCAGGTAGATGCGGGCACGCTTGGTATTATGAATAACTTTCACGTCCCGGCCGGACTGTTGGTCAACTTCGCCATCTGGCAACAGCGGCCGCACTGGCCGAGTTTTATCGTCGGTGCGGTGGTTATCATGGCGTCGCTGTGGGTTCACCGCCGCTGGATCGTTGGGCGTCCCGCACATACGGCAAATGCGCGCAGGCATGCTGACGAGACGAGCGAATAAATGCCTCGATTACCGGCTGGCGCTGCTCGCCGTCCCTGGCCGCGGCGTAAAGCCGGCTCCATAGCCCTTTGCCCAGGGTCTTGGTCACGATAAGCCCCTGGCGCTCAAAACTTTCCACCACCCAATGCGGCAGCGCGGCGATGCCCATGCGCGCCGACACCATCTGGATCAGCAGCAGGGTATTGTCCACGCTCTTCAGCACCGGGCTTACGCCCGCCGGCTGCAGGAAATGCCGCCAGATATCCATGCGCTGGCGCTGTACCGGGTAAATCATCAGCACTTCTTCGCTTAAATCCTCGGGCGTTATCCGCTCTTTTAACGCCAGCGGATGATCGGGCGCCAGCACCAGCCGCACTTCATAATCAAACATCGGCACATAAAACAGCCCGCTGCGCGGCAGGATATCCGAGGTCAGCACCAGATCCAGCTCGCCCTGCTGCAAGGCCGGCTGGGGGTCGAAGGTCACGCCGGAGCGAAAATCCACCAGTACCTGCGGCCACAGTTCGCGAAACTCGGTCAGCGCGGGCGTTAGCCATTGAATACAGCTATGGCACTCAATGGCGAGGCGCAGCGTGGTCTGGTGCGGCGCCAGGCAGTTTTGCAACGCCTGCTGCACCTGGGGCAGGATTTGCTCGGCCAACTGCAGCAGGATCTCTCCCTGCGGGGTGAAACGCAACGGCTGGCTTTTGCGCACGAACAGCCGGAAGCCCAGCCGCTGCTCCAGATCGCTGAACTGATGCGAGAGCGCGGATTGCGTCTGGTGAAGCTGCGCCGATGCGGCGGCCAGCGAACCGCTGTTACGCAGCGCCTGTAGCGTGCGCAGATGTTTAAGTTCGATCATGAGGGTGTTTCACCTGGAAGTGAATAATTTGCGCTTGTGGATAATACAGTACATGGTGATTATGGATGTGTAAACATCCGGACGTCTAAATGGGAGAGAGCAATGGCAATTCAAAGTCACACACTGGGTTTTCCGCGCGTGGGTTTGCATCGCGAACTGAAAAAAGCGCAGGAAAGTTATTGGGCAGGGAAATCAACGCGGCAGGAATTGCTGGCGGTGGGTCGCGAACTGCGCGCGCGCCACTGGCAACAGCAAAAGGATGCCGGCGTGGACCTGCTGCCGGTGGGCGATTTTGCCTGGTACGACCATGTCCTGACCACCAGCCTGATGTTGGACAACGTACCGGCGCGGCATCGCGACGGCACCGGCCCCACTGACCTGGACACCCTGTTCCGCATCGGCCGTGGCCGGGCGCCCACGGGTGAACCGGCCGCCGCGGCGGAAATGACCAAATGGTTCAATACTAATTATCACTATATGGTGCCGGAATTTTCCCGCGGCCAATCTTTCCGCCTGGGCTGGACACAGCTGCTGGACGAAGTGGACGAAGCGCTGGCGCTGGGCCATAACGTCAAGCCGGTGCTGCTCGGCCCGGTCAGCTATCTGTGGTTGGGCAAAGTGAAGGGCGAGGATTTCGACCGCCTGTCGCTGCTGGCCGAAGTGTTGCCGGTGTATCGCCAGGTACTGGCGGAGCTGGCGAAACGCGGTATCGAATGGGTGCAGATCGACGAGCCGGCGCTGGTGCTGGAACTGCCGCAGGCCTGGCGTGACGCCTATCAGGCCGCTTATCAGGGTTTGCAGGGGCCGGTTAAACTGCTGCTGACCACCTATTTCGACAGTATCGGCCATCATCTGGATACTATCAGCGCCTTGCCGGTCCAGGGGCTGCATGTGGATCTGGTGGCCGGCAAGGATAATCTTGCCGTACTGCACGAACGGCTACCGGCGCACTGGCTGCTATCGCTGGGCATTATCAATGGCCGCAACGTCTGGCGCGCCGATCTCGCCGCCTGTCTTGAGCGTATCCAGCCGCTGGTCGGCCAGCGTCCGTTCTGGGTGGCGACCTCCTGTTCGTTATTGCACAGCCCCATCGATTTAAGCGTTGAAACCCGCCTGGACGACGAAGTAAAGAGTTGGTTCGCCTTCGCCCTGCAAAAATGCGAGGAATTGGGCATGCTGCGCGCCGCGCTGGCGCAGCCGGACGACGCCCATATACAGGCCCTGGCGCGGTATAGCCAGCCTATCCGCGATCGCCGGCATTCCAACCGGGTTAACAATCCGCTGGTGAGCGCCCGTCTGGCGAAAATCACCGCCCGGGACAGTCAGCGCCAGCAGCCTTATACGCAGCGCGCCGAAGTGCAGCGCCGGCGTTTCGACCTGCCCGCCTGGCCCACCACCACCATAGGTTCGTTCCCGCAAACCACCGACATCCGCGGACTGCGCCTGGACTTCAAGCGTGGCCGCCTGGATAAAGCCCACTACCGCACCGGCATCAGTGAGCATATTAAGCAGGCCATCGCCGAGCAGGAACGCCTGGGACTGGATGTACTGGTGCATGGCGAGGCCGAGCGCAACGACATGGTGGAGTACTTCGGCGAACACCTGGACGGTTTTGTCTTTACGCAAAACGGCTGGGTGCAAAGCTACGGTTCGCGCTGTGTTAAACCGCCGATCATTATCGGCGATATCAGCCGCCCGGAGCCGATAACCGTAGAGTGGGCCACATATGCCCAGTCGCTGACCGACAAACCGGTGAAAGGCATGCTGACCGGTCCGGTGACCATCCTGTGCTGGTCGTTCCCGCGCGAGGACGTCAGTCGCAAGACCATCGCGCGCCAGATAGCCCTGGCGCTGCGCGACGAAGTGGCGGATTTGGAGCAGGCGGGCATCGGCATTATCCAGATCGACGAACCGGCGCTGCGTGAAGGGCTGCCGCTGCGCCAAAGCGAGTGGGCGGCCTACCTGGACTGGGCGGTGGAGGCCTTCCGTCTTAACGCGGCCGTGGCGCGCGACGACACCCAGATCCATACCCATATGTGCTACTGCGAATTCAACGACATTATGGATTCCATTGCGGCGCTGGACGCCGATGTGATCACCATTGAAACCTCGCGTTCGGATATGGAACTGCTGGAAAGCTTCAAAGAATTCGATTATCCCAACGATATCGGACCCGGCGTTTATGATATCCATTCCCCGAACGTGCCGAGCGAAGAGTGGATCGTCTCGCTGCTGCGCAAGGCCGCCGAGCGTATCCCGGCGCAACGTCTGTGGGTTAATCCGGATTGCGGCCTTAAAACCCGCGGCTGGACCGAAACCCGCCAATCGCTGGCGAATATGGTCAGCGCCGCGAAAAGGCTGCGCGCCGAACAAAAGTAATCCCGTCAAAAAGGCGTTAAATGAGAGGAGGCGCGCGCGCAGCGACGCGCCACCCTCTTTATTGCTTGCCGGAAATCCGGTGCGCTTGGGCGCCGGATTTATTTCACGCCGTACTTATCGAACCATGCCAGCATGCGCTGCCAGCCGTCAATGGCCGATGGGGCATGATAACTGGCGCGGTAATCTGCATTGAACGCATGTCCCGCATCGGGATAGACCACAATCTCGGCAACGGCGTTGGCGTCACTGACCGCCTGGCGCATGGCGTCGATGGTATCCTGCGGAATGCTGGTATCCTGCCCGCCATACAAACCCAGCACCGGCGCGGTGAGCGCCACCGCGATATCCACCGGATGGCGCGGCGTCGCCAGGGTTTTATCGCCCACCAGCTTGCCATACCAGGCCGCGGCCGCCTTGAGCTGCGGATTATGCGCGGCATACAGCCAGGCAATTCGCCCCCCCCAGCAAAAACCGGTGGCCGCCAGGCGCCGGCTGTCGCCGCCGTGGCGCGCCGCCCAGTGCGCGGTGTGATCCAAATCGGCCATTACCTGGGAATCCGGCACCTTGCTGACCAACTGTTGGAATAATGTGGGAATATCATCAAAAGCGGTCGGATCGCCCTGGCGGAAATAGAGCTCGGGGGCCACTGCCAGATAGCCTTGTTTTGCCAGTCGGCGGCACAGATCGCGGATATGCTCGTGAACGCCAAAAATTTCCTGGATAACCAGCACTATCGGGAAATGTTCGCCGTCCCCCGCCGGGCGCGCCATATAGGCCGGCATGCCCTTGCCCTGGGTGGTAATCGTCGTCGGGGCCGCGACCAGGCCGATGTCGTCGGTATGGATCACGGAAGAAACCGGTGTGCCGGCGGCCGGCGCAAACCCGGCGCGGGATGTTTGCGAACTGATGGTATCGTCAGGAGTCATGGGGCTGCCTTGGTTATCCAGTGATATAGCAGCACTTAGTATAGTCAAATTGACCGGTTATTGAACCGCCGTCGCCGGGCAATTTTAGTTAAAGAAAGCATCATCAAACTTGCGATAGATATCTTGTTAACCATTAAAAGAGCATTTTTTTAAAGTTTTTATTATTCTTGTCAGTTAAGGTGCAAGTGATTTGAAAGTTAAGAATTATTGAAGTGTTTACTCCACACCATACTTAAGACAGGGAAATGCCGATATGGTTAATGCAAACGCTATTCCTTACGTTGACCCGCCTTATACGGGTACGGAAGGGCGTTATCCCCTATGGCCGTCTCATTGCCTGGATAGATTAAAAAATAGCCTGTCTACGGTTATGAATACCGCTATTGACATGGCAAACTCATTCTATTATGTAAGCCGGATCGCTTTTACTGCTGCAAATGTATGCGGAAGAATGTATTGTCATGATTTGAGCGCATTGTTGAAATCTGTCGGAAATTTCACCCACAATTGCGCGACATCAGTTTTTTTTCTTCAGGATTTTAGGGTAATACGTTGCTTTACCGTACGGGCAGGCCGGAATCAAGGTGTGCATGGCTGCACGAATATGCTTATATCGCTTTACCAGTGGGTTAATTTTCTCAAAGGCAGCCATCTGCCAGAATTAGCACTTATATTATCCAATAACGGCGATTCAGATGTCACTTTGGACAATAAAATACTGGCGGGGCTGATGAGTCAGTCTTGCAGTGATATAATAAAAAAGATTGAAAGTGAAAATAGGGAATATGGTAAGACGGTGTTTTTACTGAAAGCATTTAAAAAGACCGTAGATTTTTATATACAATTAACAGAACTAACCGATAGTATTTCTGCTATATTAAAAGGTATTGGCGCCAAGATAAAAAATGGTTTTTCCCATGTCGCTTCAGTTGTTAATGACTTTATCATTTACCCCTTGCTCATGGCGCTAAAAAATATGGCAAAGATTATACTCATGTTCCTCGGCCATTTTATTAAATCGGCCCCCCGGCAATAAAACGCGCTGGCTTAAAATAAAATGTGACCATGTTATGTACCTTCATTAAATAGCTAATGTGGGAAAACACAAGCATATATATTTTTTCCTCACAATATCAAAGGATCTTTATGACTATATCCGCAGCCTATCCACTGCTAATACCGCCCAGCGTAAACGTCGCTATCCATCCTCCCGCGGATACTCCTCCCGGGGGATGGACAGGCCTGCTGAAAAAGGTCAGAAACTGCGTCGACGCCGTATCCGAAACAGCGCCTCAACTGCTTACTCTTGTTAACGGCGCGGCAATCGGTTGTGCCTTTGTCGGGTTAGGCGCAAGCCCCCTGGCCGGTGTTTTAGCCAGAGCCGGGGCGGTATTGGCCGTTACGGGTACGCTAAGCGGCTCCATGGCCGTTCTGGCAAAAGTATATGATTACCTGGCCGATGCGGTGGAAAATGGCGCTTCACCCCTGCTGGAGAAAATAACCTCTTTCTCCCGGGAAACTTTATACCCCCTGTTGCAGCGCTCGCTTGATAAAGTGAATGAGTTGATGAACGCCGGCGCTGGCGTCGTCCGCAAGTTATTAGCAGACTGCATTACTGAACAGCCAATAATAAAATACCTTTTTATATCATTCTCAATGCCTAACGTTTTTTCGAATTAGCGGTAATTTATCCGTTTTTTCTCGTGTGCAAATGAAAATAAGCATAACGATATGACCGTTGGGCCAGGTTTTGGTTGGCGCTACGCTACCTTGAACTGTCCAGGATGAAAGTCCATTTTGAGGTCATCTACGCTTGAAAAAATTGAATTTCTTATTTAAAGTACGTCGCTAAAATTATAGCTGCTATCTCATTATTTGCCTTTCACTAAAAAGAAAAATGATATTTCTTTTTATGATAGTCAAGAAACTATTATCAATGGTAATTAATAGCTATGTTAAAAGGGCACGGCTGATTAAACCTTTATTTCGGGAGAATCGTCATGATTATACCTGCCAGTAATTTCATGTCCGACAGTACTGTAGTCCAAAAAGGCGCTCAAGCAAATACTGTTGAGGTAAATAACACCTTAGCCAAGCGCCTCACCGGGGTCGAAAACACCCCGGTGGCTCCCGCCTCCACCGGATCGGCTTTTTCCGCCATCGCCCGATTTGCGGGTAAAGTCGCCGACGCCACCGGGCTGTCCAGACTGGCTTCGGGGCTGGTCAGCGTCGGCAACGCGGCGGGGCGTTTACTGGGCCTCGGCCGCGAGGGTTCCTCGGTACTGTCGCTGGTTGTCACAGGGATAAAAATTGCGCAGTACGGCGTCCAGAAGTTGCTTTATGAGGTGATGTCGCTGATGAAAGATCAGGCGTGGGCGATAATCAATGCCTGGCTTACCAAAATCATCGAAGATGGAGGACATATGACGCCTTACGACGTATTTCACAGCCTCATCACGGCCATTCGCGACAATACGGAGATGAAGACATTGTTCCATGATGTAGTGACGGCATGACCTGTCACAGTGAATGTGACATGCCACCGGACAATGGCGGGTAAAAAAGGGATAATGTCGGCATTATCTGCGTGTCGACATTTTATTTTCAGAGGTATCTGCCATGTCCGCTTCCGATGTCTTTCATCTTGGCCTGACGCATTCCGATCTGCGTGGCGCTACCCTGGCCATCGTCCCCGGCGATCCGCAGCGGGTGGAGAAAATCGCCCGTCTGATGGACGAACCCGAGCCGCTGGCCAGCCACCGCGAATTCACCTCCTGGCGGGCATGTGTTGCCGGTAAAACGGTGATTGTTTGTTCCACCGGTATCGGCGGCCCGTCCACCTCCATTGCCGTCGAGGAACTGGCGCAGTTGGGTATCAGGACATTTTTGCGCGTCGGCACCACCGGCGCCATCCAGCCGGATATCCCGGTGGGGGACGTGTTGGTTACCACCGCCGCGGTGCGGCTAGACGGCGCCAGCCTGCATTTTGCGCCCATGGAGTATCCCGCGGTGGCCGATTTCGACTGCACCACCGCGCTGGTATCGGCGGCCAGACGGCTCGGAGCCGGGGTCCACATCGGCGTAACCGCGTCGTCGGACACTTTTTACCCGGGGCAGGAGCGGTATGACACCTTTTCGGGACGGGTGGTCAATCGCTTCAAGGGCTCCATGCGCGAGTGGCAGGCTATGGGCGTGATGAATTATGAAATGGAATCCGCCACCTTATTAACCATGTGCGCCACCCAAGGGTTGCGTGCCGGCATGGTGGCGGGCGTTATCGTCAACCGCACCCAGCAGGAAATTCCCGATGAAGGGATCATGCGGCAAACGGAAAGCGCGGCGGTAAGCATTGTGGTGGCGGCCGCCCGACTGCTGCTCGCCTGAGCATCCTTCGCGACCGGGATAAATTTCCCGGTCGTTTTCCCCCGGTTTAATCTGCCCGCGCCTTAACATGGCATCATGGAGCGCAAACTCCCCCTACCGGTCTTCCCGGTTATTTACCGCCCTGCGCCAAGAGAGCCGCCTTGTCATTGGATGAAATCATTACTCATACCACCGAATTTGTCCGCCAGCAGCAATTCTGGGCCATTCCGCTCGTATTTATTCTCGCGTTCGGCGAGTCGCTGGCGTTTTTATCGCTGTTGCTGCCCGCCACCGTTTTTTTGCTGGCGCTGGGCGTGCTCATCGGCGAGGCCGGCATCGATTTCTGGCCCGTCTATGCCGCGGCGGTAGCCGGGGGGTTCTTTGGCGACTGGCTGTCCTACTGGCTGGGATATCACTACCAGGAGCGGCTGGAGCATCTTTGGCCGTTTTCCCGGCATCCCCACATGCTGGCGCGCGGGCAGGCCTTTTTCGACCGCTGGGGTCTCGCCGGCGCTTTTTTCGGTCGTTTTTTTGGACCGCTGCGCGCGGTGGTGCCCTTGATCGCCGGCATTTGCGGCATGCCCAGATTCTATTTTCAACTGGCAAATTTCGGCTCGGCGGCGATATGGGCATTCGGCCTGTTGGCGCCGGGGGCGTTCGGCATCCAATGGATTAGCGGATTCTTCGGCTGATAAAACCCGCTGGACATCTATACAGTTCACCCTTAACGTGGCAGTCAGTATTGTTTTGGGTGGAGGTAACATGGATTTCAGCCTGTTTTATGGCCTGGGCGGCCTGGTCATCGGGGTGCTGGCCGGACTGGCGATCGCCGTGGCCCGCTATCAAAAGCAGCGGGGACAAGCCGAGGTGGAGCTGCGCCTGCGCGCGCAGTCCCTGGCGACGGCGCAGCAGGAGTTGGAGCGCTCGCAGGCGGCTTATCGCCAGTGCGAGCAGCAATTGCGCGCCGCCGAACGTGAGATGCGCGATCTGTACGGCCGTCTCGCCACCGCCGAGGAACGGCTGGCGCCCCTGGCGCACTGGCGCGGCGAGTGCGAGCAGCTTAACCAGGAATTGCGGGCGCAGCGCGAGGTGAACAGCGCGCAGGAGGCCGAGCTGCGCGAAGTCACCATCCGCCTGGAGGAAACCCGCCTGGGCGCCGAGGAAAAGCAGCGCCTGCTGGTTAACAGCGAGCAGCGGCTGGCGGCGCAGTTCGAAAACCTGGCCAACCGGATCTTCGAGCAAAGCGGACGCAAGGTGGACGAACTCAACCGGCAAAGCCTGGATTTGCTGCTCATCCCCCTGCGCGAGCAGTTGGACGGATTTCGTCGGCAGGTCCAGGATAGCTTCGGCCAGGAAGCGCGCGAGCGGCATACCCTGACCCATGAAATCCGCAGCCTGCAGCAGCTGAACGCCGAGATGGCGCGGGAAGCGGTGAACCTCACCCGCGC
Organism: Acerihabitans sp.; assembly: GCF_036398755.1. Taxonomy (NCBI): domain Bacteria; kingdom Pseudomonadati; phylum Pseudomonadota; class Gammaproteobacteria; order Enterobacterales; family Pectobacteriaceae; genus Acerihabitans; species Acerihabitans sp. The sequence goes on from NZ_DASWOM010000064.1 coordinate 143,658, forward strand.
GCTCAAGGGTGATAACAAAACCCAGGGTAACTGGGGCGAGGTGGTATTGAGCCGGGTGCTGGAGGCCTCGGGACTGCGGGAGGGATATGAATACCAGACCCAGGTGAATATCCAGGTCGATGCCGTCCACCGCATGCAACCCGACGTTGTCGTACGCCTGCCCCAGGGCAAGGACGTGGTTATCGACGCTAAAATGTCGCTGGTGGCGTATGAACGTTTTTTCAACAGCGATGATGACCTTGAGCGACAGGCCGCGCTGCTGGAGCATATTAATTCGCTGCGCGGGCATATGCGTTTGCTTGGCAGAAAAGATTACCAACAATTGCCCGGTTTACGCTCGCTGGATTATGTGTTGATGTTTATTCCGGTCGAGCCGGCCTTTATGCTGGCCATCGATAAGCAGCCTGAGCTGATTAGCGAAGCGCTGAAGCTGAATATCATGCTGGTCAGCCCAACCACGCTGCTGGTGGCGCTGCGCACCATCAACAACCTGTGGCGCTATGAGCACCAGAGCCGCAATGCCCAGCACATTGCCGAGCGGGCGACGCGTCTGTACGACAAAATGCGGCTGTTCGTCGACGATATGACCGCCATCGGCCAAAGCCTGGACAAAGCGCAGGCGGTCTATCGGCAGGCCATGAATAAACTGGCGCAGGGGCGTGGTAATATCATCAGCCAGGCTGAAGGGTTCAGGGCGCTGGGCGTTGAAATCAAACGCCCGATTAATCCGATTCTGGCCGAGGGATCCGGAATCCGCCCCTATACCGATCCGCCGGAGCGTGCGGACGGGGGTGCGGACGACGATGGCGGCGACCTGGCCGCGGCCGGCGCGCACGCGAGCGACAACCCTCTGGACCCCGCCTGGGATGAAGCGCCTGTACCGGTTGACGATGCCGCCCCGGCGGCGGAAACTTCGCAACGGGCGCGGGAAGATTACCCGCTCAGGTAGGGGGACGGAGTGTGGCTTTCAGCCCGCTTCTGTTACACTTCTCTGATAACTGATAAAGCAGGGCAAAAAAATGGCAGATGAAGACCAGCGTGAAACGACTCATTTCGGCTTCCGCACCGTTGCTAAAGACGAGAAGGCGGTCATGGTGGCGGATGTCTTTCATTCCGTCGCGGCAAAATATGATTTGATGAATGACCTGATGTCGTTCGGCATCCACCGGCTTTGGAAACGTTTCGCCATTCATTGCAGCGGCGTGCGCCGCGGGCAGAAAGTCCTGGATCTGGCCGGCGGCACCGGCGATCTGACCGCCAAGTTTTCCCGCCTGGTGGGCGAGGAGGGCGAAGTGGTGCTGGCCGATATCAATGATTCCATGTTAAAGGTCGGCCGCGAAAAGCTGCGCAACAAAGGCATCATCGGCAACGTACGCTATGTGCAGGCCAATGCCGAGGCGTTGCCGTTTCCGGACGATACCTTCGACTGCATCACCATCTCCTTCGGCCTGCGCAACGTGACCGAAAAAGAGCAGGCGCTGCGCTCGATGTACCGGGTGCTGAAACCGGGCGGCCGTCTGCTGATCCTGGAATTCTCCACGCCGTTGTTCAAACCGCTGAACAAGGCCTATGACCTCTACTCCTTCCATGTCTTGCCGCGTATCGGCGAGATGGTGGCGCGCGATGCCGGCAGCTATCGCTACCTGGCCGAATCCATTCGCATGCATCCGGATCAGGAAACGCTGAAAGCCATGATGCTCGACGCCGGTTTCGACAGCGCCGAATATTTTAATATGACCGGAGGTATCGTTGCCCTGCATCGCGGTTACAAATTCTGATCGGGAAATGACATGTTGATGCTATTGGTTACCGCAACGCTTGAAACCGCGCTGAAACGCCTGCTGTATCAAGATGGGTTAATGAAGCCGGCGCGCCAGCGCCTGAAAGGCAAGGTGTTGCGCTTCGAGCTGGCGGAACTGGACAGCCCGGTGGTCCTGGTGTTCGGCGAGACGCAGGTGGATGTCCTGGCCGCCTGGGACGGAACGGCCGACTGTACCCTCAGGACGCACTTATCCGCGTTACCGGCCCTGCGCCGGCGCCAGCAGTTGCCGTTATTAATCAAGCAAGGCTCACTGGACGTTGACGGGGACTTGCAGGTCATGCAGCAGTTTGTCGCGCTGCTGGACATGGCGGAAGTCGACCCGGCGGAGCTGCTGGCGCCGTATCTGGGCGATATTGCCGCCGAAGGCCTGACGCAAAAATTAAATTCCCATGCCCGCGGGCTGCGCCGGCGCCTGCGCGAGCAGCAAATCTGGCTTGGTCAGGCGGTGACCGAGGAATGGCGCTTATCCCCTTCATCCCTGGAGCAGGCGTGGTTTTGTGATGAAGTGGATGCGATAGACCGCGCTGGGGCCGTCTTAACGGCCCGCCTGGCAAAACTGGAGTCCGGCCGATGATTGTGGGAGAACTACGCCGCCTGTATTTTATCGTGCGGGTGCTGCTCAGCTACGGGCTGGACGAACTGATACCCCGGATACGCCTCACCCTGCCGCTGCGCCTGGGGCGCCGGCTGGTATTCTGGATACCCAATGAGCATCTAGAGGAGCCCTTGGGCGTCCGGCTGCGCCTGGCGCTTCAGGAACTGGGGCCGGTTTGGATCAAATTCGGCCAGATGCTGTCCACCCGGCGTGATTTGTTTCCGCCGGTCATTGCCGATCAACTGGCCATGCTGCAGGACCGGGTCAAGCCTTTCGACGGCGCGCTGGCGCGCCAGCATATTGAAAAAGCCATGGGGCAGCCGCTGGAAGCCTGGTTCGATGATTTTGATCAGGTCGCCCTGGCGTCGGCCTCCATTGCCCAGGTGCATACCGCCCGGTTGAAAGAAAACGGCAAAGAAGTGGTAATCAAGGTGATCCGCCCGGATATCATGCCGATGATCAAGGCCGATATGCGCCTGATGTACCGACTGGCCAGCTGGCTGCCACGCCTATTGCCGGACGGTCGCCGGCTGCGTCCGGTGGAAGTGGTGCTCGAATATGAAAAAACCCTGCTTGATGAACTGAACCTGCTGCGCGAAACGGCGAACTGCATCCAGCTGCGGCGTAACTTCGAAAATAGTCCGATGCTGTATATCCCGGTGGTCTATCCGGATTACTGCAGTGAAACCATGATGGTCATGGAGCGCATCTATGGCGTGCCGGTTTCCGACGTGGCGGCATTGGAAAAACAGGGAACCAATATGAAATTATTGGCGGAACGCGGCGTGCAGCTCTTCTTTACGCAAGTGTTTCGTGATAGTTTTTTTCATGCGGACATGCATCCAGGCAATATCTTCGTCAGCTTTGAACATCCGGACGACCCGCAATATATCGGCATAGACTGCGGCATCGTCGGTTCGCTGAATAAAGAAGACAAGCGCTATCTGGCTGAGAATTTTATCGCTTTTTTCAACCGGGATTACCGTAAGGTGGCGGAGCTGCATGTGGATTCGGGCTGGGTGCCGCCCGATACCAACGTGGAGGATTTTGAGTTCGCCATCCGCACCGTGTGTGAACCCATATTTGAAAAACCCCTGGCGGATATCTCATTCGGCCACGTATTGTTAAATCTGTTTAACACCGCCCGGCGATTTAATATGGAAGTACAGCCGCAACTGGTGCTGCTGCAAAAAACACTGCTTTACATCGAAGGCATCGGCCGCCAGCTTTATCCGCAGTTGGATTTGTGGAAAACGGCCAAACCCTTCCTGGAAACCTGGATCAAGGATCAGGTGGGCATCCCGGCCATTTTGCGGGCGATGAAGGAAAAAGCCCCTTTTTGGGCGGAAAAGCTGCCCGAACTGCCGGAGCTGATTTATGACGGCTTCAAACACCATAGATCGCTGCAAAAGAGCGTCGACAAGCTGACCGTCGAGCTAAAAGGGCAGCATGTCCGGCAGGGACAGGCGCGGTTTCTATTCGGTATCGGCGCGACGCTGCTGCTTTGCGGCACTTTTTTATTATCATTGGGTAACGAGGTGTCCTCGTTCCCCGCCTGGTTAATGGCTGCCGGCATTGTAAGCTGGATCGTTGGCTGGAAACGCACGACGTAAATTTTGCGGGTCCGGTAAAATCCGGTAACTCGAATCAACCCCCTAAACAGAGGTGATATCATGGGCGGCATCAGTATTTGGCAATTATTAATTATCGCGGTCATTGTGGTGTTATTGTTCGGCACCAACAAGCTGCGCGGCATGGGCTCGGATTTGGGCGCATCCATCAAGGGTTTTAAAAAAGCCATGAACGATGATGACAAACCCGCCCCGCGGGATACGGATAAAACCGGCCAGGATGCTGACTTTGCGGCGAAGACCATCGCACAACCTCAGCAGCCTCAACCCCAGCAATCACAGCCGCAGCCGCCGCAGCAATCGCAGCCGCAGCAACCCCTTCAGCCGCAGCCGCCGCGGCCGGACGATTCGGTAAACAAAGACGACAAGCAGGTATAATCTGTGTTCGACATTGGATTTGGTGAACTGGCCCTGGTGTTTGTGATTGGACTCGTGGTGCTCGGCCCCGAGCGCTTGCCGGTTGCCGTGCGCACCGTGGTCGGTTGGATAAGGGCCTTACGCTCGCTGGCGTCGACGGTACAAAATGAACTGAGCCAGGAGCTGAAGCTGCAGGAACTGCAGGACAGCCTGAAAAAAGTTGAGCAAGCCAGCAAGAATAACCTGTCGCCGGAGCTAAAAGCCTCGATGGAAGAGCTTCGCGAGGCGGCCGACTCCATGAAAAAAAGCTTTCACAGTAAACTGGTTCCCGATACCGAGGGTGATGCCGCGCCCCAGACTATCCATAATCCGCTGATAACCGATCCGGAAGCTATTCATGATGGCGTGACGCCGGCGGAGGGCGCCACCCAGGCCGATGCGCCGCCGATGTCGCCGGAACCGGCACAGGGCGTGGCGACGACGATAGCGCCGGAACCTGTCCAGCCTGGTGCGCCGACGACAGCACCCGGCCCGGTGGACAAGGGCTCATTTGAAAATCAACATGCCGAGGTCCGGAACGAACCGGTTTCAGCGCCGGATAACGCGGCTGCTCCCACTCCCCTTAAAAATAATGATCGCTCATAATGGCCGTTGAAGATACCCAACCGCTTATCAGCCATTTGATTGAGCTGCGTAAGCGTTTACTGTACTGCATTCTCAGTGTGCTGGTGGTGTTCCTGTGCCTGGTTTATTTTGCCAATGATATCTATCAGATTGTTTCGGCACCTTTAATTAAACATTTGCCGGCCGGCGCCAGTATGATAGCGACCGATGTGGCGTCGCCTTTCTTTACGCCTATCAAGCTGACGATTATCGTTTCGGTGTTTGTTTCCGCGCCCCTGCTGCTGTACCAGGTGTGGGCCTTTATCGCGCCGGCGCTCTATAAGCACGAACGGCGATTGATGATGCCGCTGCTGTTCTCCAGCACGCTGCTGTTTTACGCGGGCATGGCGTTCGCTTATTTTATCGTGTTCCCGCTGGCCTTTAGTTTCTTTGCCCAAACCGCGCCGCGCGGGGTGTTGATCGCCACAGATATCAACAATTACCTCGATTTTGTCATGGCGCTGTTTATGGCCTTCGGCGTGTCGTTCCAGGTGCCGATAGCCATTGTGCTGTTGTGCTGGACCGGCGTGGTCACGCCCGACGATCTGAAGAAAAAACGGCCTTATGTGCTGGTCGGCGCTTTTGTGGTCGGTATGCTGCTGACGCCGCCGGACGTATTTTCCCAGACGCTGCTGGCGATCCCGATGTACCTGTTGTTTGAAATCGGCCTCTTCTGCGCCCGGTTTTATGTCGGCAAGGGCCGGCGCGGGCGGGAGGGCACCTCGGACGACAATACCGAAGATCCCAATGATGGGGATCAAGTTTGATTTGTCGCAGTTTGAACCGCCCGCTGGGGCGGTTCTGGTTTCAAGCAGAATAACCTCAACGCCGCCAGCGCCGCGGACGGCGTTATTCAGGAGAAAAACCATGAGTAACCTTTTCGCCGCCTTCCCCCATCGCCGCCTGCGCAGGGTTAGGCGCCATGACTTCAGCCGCCGACTGGTGGCGGAAAACCAGCTGACCGTCAATGACCTGATTTATCCGGTATTTGTCATGGAAGGCAAACAGCGCCAGCAGGAAGTGCCGTCCATGCCCGGCGTGTATCGCATGACCATCGATCTGCTGATCAGGGAAGCGGAGGCGGTCGCCAAGCTGGGCGTGCCGGTGCTGTCGCTGTTCCCGGTCATTGAAGCGCCCTATAAATCGCTGCTGGCGGAAGAAGCCTATAATTCCGAAGGCCTGATACCCCGCGCCATCCGCGCGCTGAAAGACGCGGTGCCGGAGCTGGGCCTGCTGACCGATGTGGCGCTGGATCCCTACACCACCCACGGCCAGGACGGCATCATCGACGACCAGGGTTATGTAATTAATGATATTACCAAGGAAATCCTGGTACGCCAGGCGTTGTGCCATGCCGAAGCGGGCGCGGAAATCGTCGCCCCGAGCGATATGATGGATGGACGCATCGGCGCGATACGCCAAAAATTCGAGCAGCAGGGTCTGGTTAATAATCAGATCATGGCGTATTCGGCCAAGTATGCGTCTTGTTATTATGGCCCGTTTCGCGACGCGGTAGGCTCAAGCGCCAACCTGAAAGGCGGCGATAAAAAAACCTACCAAATGGATCCGGCCAACAGCGACGAAGCGCTGCAGGAAGTGGCGCAGGACCTGCAGGAAGGCGCGGATATGGTGATGGTGAAACCGGGCATGCCTTATCTGGATATGATCCACCGGGTAAAGGAAACGTTTGGCGTGCCGACCTTCGCTTATCAGGTGTCCGGCGAATATGCCATGCATATGGCGGCTTTCCAGAACGGCTGGCTGCAGGAAAAACCGGCCGTCATGGAATCGCTGCTGTGCTTCAAGCGCGCCGGCGCCGACGGTATCCTGACCTACTTCTCCAAACGCGTCGCCCAATGGTTGCATGACGATAGCCTGCGGCGCTGAAATAAGTAAGCCGCTCCCGCGGCGCGTGCGGGGGAGCGGCTTGATAAGCATTGCGGCCAGATGCCGCGCCGGTTTCCCGGACTACAGGATCTTTTGAAACTGCTTGTTGTCGATGCTTTGGCTGACCTGTTTGTTGAGGAAATTGAGCAACAGCATTGAACGCGCTTCACCGTCGGGTTCGCTATAAATCGCCTGGAGGCCTTCAAAGACGCCGTCGGTAATCATCACCAGGTCGCCGACATAAGGGGTTTGCGGGTCGGTCACCCCATCGTAGCTATGATCGCGCAGTTCTTCGATAAGCTCGGAGGCAATGGTCACCGGCAGGTTGCCGAAACGGACGAAATGGCTCACGCCGCGGGTGGCGCTGATGGTGGTGGTATGGATGCGTTCGGGATCGAACTCGATAAACAGATAGTTGGGAAACAGCGGTTCATTGACGGCCGTGCGTTTGCCGCGAACGATTTTTTCCAGGGTGACCATCGGGCTCATACACGCCACCGCCTGTCGTTCCAAATGTTCTTTCGCTCTCATCATCTGGCCGCGCTTACAATACAATAAATACCATGCTTCCATAATCTGATGCACCCATATTACCGGAGGCCCAGCATAACAAAGGCCTCCTTAAATAAACAGTCTGACCTTATTATAGCCGGAACCCATGGCGTAAAATAAAACAGCATATTTACCATCAATTTTGACAAAAGGGCGGCATGGCGGGTAAACAGACTTTATAATGCAAAGATAACCCGGCATCCGATGACGCTATGAAATACCGAGACTTGCGCGATTTTCTCTCCTTGCTGGAACAGCGGGGAGAATTGAAACGAATCACCCTGCCCATTGACCCCTATTTGGAAATGACGGAAATTGCCGATCGAACTCTGCGCGCGGGCGGACCGGCGCTGCTGTTTGAACACCCCCGAGGCTATGCCATGCCGGTACTGTGCAACCTGTTCGGCACCCCGGAGCGGGTGGCGCTGGGCATGGGCCAGGAGAGTGTCGCGGCGCTACGGGAGGTGGGCCAACTCCTGGCCTTCCTCAAAGAACCGGAGCCGCCGAAAGGCTTTCGCGATCTGCTGGATAAGGCGCCGAAATTTCGCCAGGTGCTGAATATGCCCACCAAACGGCTTGGCTCCGCGCCGTGCCAAGAGCAAATCTGGCAGGGCAAGGATGTTGATCTCGGCCGCATTCCCATCATGCACTGCTGGCCGGGCGACGTGGCGCCGCTCATCTCCTGGGGCCTGACGGTCACCCGCGGGCCGCACAAGGAACGCCAGAACCTGGGTATCTACCGCCAGCAGGTGCTGGGTAAAAATAAAGTCATCATGCGCTGGCTGTCGCACCGCGGCGGCGCGCTGGATTTCCAGGAATGGCGCGCGGCGCATCCGGGTGAACGCTTCCCGGTGGCGGTGGCGCTGGGCGCCGATCCGGCCACCATCCTGGCGGCGGTGACGCCGGTGCCCGACAGCCTGTCCGAATATGCGTTCGCGGGTCTGCTGCGCGGCTATAAGACCGAGGTGGTAAAGTGCGTCTCCTGCGATCTCGAGGTACCCGCCAGCGCTGAAATCGTGCTGGAGGGCTATATTGAACCGGGGGAAACGGCCGCCGAAGGCCCCTATGGCGATCATACCGGCTATTATAATGAAGTGGATGAGTTTCCGGTATTCACCATAACCCATATCACCCAGCGGCGGGACGCCATTTACCACTCCACCTACACCGGCCGTCCGCCGGATGAGCCGGCGGTCATGGGGGTGGCGCTTAATGAAGTCTTCGTTCCCATTTTACAAAAGCAGTTTCCGGAAATCGTCGATTTTTACCTGCCTCCCGAAGGCTGCTCCTACCGCCTGGCGGTAGTGACCATCAAGAAGCAATATGCGGGCCATGCCAAACGGGTGATGATGGGGGTGTGGTCATTCCTGCGTCAATTCATGTATACCAAATTTGTCATCGTATGCGATGATGATATCAACGCGCGTGATTGGAAAGATGTTATCTGGGCCGTTACTACCCGGATGGATCCGGCGCGCGACACGGTGTTAATGGAAAATACGCCGATAGATTACCTGGATTTTGCCTCGCCGGTTTCCGGATTGGGTTCAAAAATGGGAATGGACGCCACGAACAAATGGCCGGGGGAAACCGCGCGCGAGTGGGGCACCCCAATTCGCATGGACGACGGGGTTCGCGCCCGCGTTGACGCGCTGTGGGACGAACTGGCCATATTAAAAGATAGCGGTAAAGGGCAATGATGTTTCCCGCCCTCCATTCCATTTTGCTTAATAGCCCGACAGAGGGAATGCATGACAACATTGACCTGTAAGGTCACTTCCGTGGATGCCATCACCGATACGGTATATCGGGTGTGTCTGGTACCGGAAGCGGCTTTTAGTTTTCGCGCCGGTCAGTATCTGATGGTAGTGATGGATGAACGCGACAAACGCCCTTTTTCCCTGGCGTCGACCCCGATGGAGAATTCGGTAATCGAGTTGCATATCGGGGCCTCCGAACTGAATCTGTATGCGATGGCGGTGATGGATCGTATCTTGAAAGATCGCGTCATCACCGTCGATATCCCCCATGGCGAGGCCTGGCTGCGCGACGATACCGATCGCCCCGTGGTCCTTATCGCCGGCGGCACCGGATTTTCTTATGCCCGCTCAATCCTGCTGACCGTGCTCGCCAATCAACCGCAGCGGGAGGTGGCCATTTACTGGGGCGGCCGGGAGCTACAGCATCTATACGATCTGGGTGAGCTGGAAGCGCTGTGCCTAATGCATCCGCGCCTGAAGGTGGTGCCGGTGGTCGAGCAGCCGGACGAAAGCTGGCAGGGCAGAACCGGAACGGTGCTCAGCGCGGTGTTGCAGGACTACGGTTCGCTTGAGGAATACGATATCTATATCGCCGGCCGTTTTGAAATGGCGAAAATCGCCCGCGAGCGTTTTTGCGCGGAACGCGGGGCCGTACCCGCCCGGATCTTCGGTGATGCGTTTGCCTTTATCTGATCGCCAAGGCGAGAGGGTTTACCCGCCGGAACGCTATGCTACTATGGCGGCAATTGCGCGGTAACATAAGGTCAGACCATGGAATCATTTTCTACGCTTTACCAGGACCATCTCGCGACGTTGCAAAAGCGCGCGCGCGAGGTGCTGGCCCGGCATAACCTGGATGCGTTGCTTATCCATTCCGGCGAACCGATCACGGCGTTCCTGGACGATCACGATTACCCTTTCAAGGTCAATCCTCAGTTCAAGGCCTGGCTGCCGGTCATCAGCGTGCCGCATTGCTGGCTGTGGGTCGACGGGGTCAACAAGCCTAAACTCTGGTTCTACAAGCCGGTTGATTACTG
>NZ_DASWOM010000065.1:0-28696 GCF_036398755.1 Acerihabitans sp.
AAGGGATCCTTTCTCCGACTCTTACGCGATGCGATAGCTCTGGTCCAGTAATGTGAAGGTAAACTGTCGTGGCGAAGAGAAGATAACCCGCCGGTCTCTGGTGACGAAAATGGCCTCGATGTGCGGCATCCCGGATAAGTATGCCAGGCCTTTTTCCACCCCCATGCCATACATCAGCGTGGTATGGATGTCTCCGTCGATGGCGTCGTCGGAAACAATGGTGACGCTGAGCAATTCGTTATCCAGGGGGTAGCCGGTCGCGGGGTCGAGGATGTGGTGGTAATAGCGGCCGTTCCGCTTGAAGTAACGCTCGTAAACGCCGGACGTCACCACCGACTTATCCGTCACGCTGATAATGCCAATCAATGCATCCATGTGGGAAAACGGCGTTTTCAGGCCGATTGCCCAGGCGCCCTGGCCGCCGTTTCGCGGTGCGCCCAGCGTTTGAACATTACCGCCAAGGTTGATCAGGGCATCATGAATAGCGTGACCATGCAGAAAATCCCGGATGACATCGGCAATGTAGCCCTTGGCAATCGCCCCGAGATCGATTTCCATTCCGGTTCTTGGCAGAAACACCGACCGCGCCCGCTCATTGAGAACGACATCATGGGGATTGGTGAGTGCCAATAAGTCCCGGAGTTCATTGGCGGGGGGAACGCTGCGGCCGTTAAAGCCGATCTTCCAGCGTTTCACCAACGGGCCGATGGCAAAATTAAAACAGCTTCCGTCCGGCAGGCTCACCGCCCTGGCCCGTTTAATCAGCTCAAACACCGGCTGACTGACCGGCACCGGGTGGCGGCCCGCCGCATCATTGATATCCATGACCTCGGAATGCGGCCGGTTTACCGTCAGCATGTCTTCGTATCGCTTGATAAGCCGGAAAACGCGGGAAGCCAGATTTTCGTCGTGCTCAAACAGCTTGAGCACGATGGGCGAGCCCATTAACACGGTGGAATAAACATAGGCGCGATGGTCTGACGACATAAAAAGCCCGCAACAAATAGGAAATCCGCAATAAAAGTATTATCCAAGCCTGCGCCTTCGCTGCCTCGGGCACAGGCGGATGTCGATCAGCTCAGCGCGTAAGACGCCGCGTTACGGCCGGCTTTTATACCGAAGATAATAATGTCGGCAATGGCATTACCGCCGATACGGTTGCCCCCGTGGATGCCCCCCACCACTTCACCCGCCGCATAAGCGCCGCGTATTGCCTGTTTGCGGCTATCGAGCACTGCGGTCCCGGCGTCGATGGTGACGCCACCCATGGTGTGGTGAACCCCCGGCGCAATGCGAATGGCATAGAACGGCCCCTGGTTAATGGGCCGGCGCAGGGCCGTCATGCGGCCAAATTCTTCGTCGTGCTGCTTATTAACGGCTACGTTGTAGCGCTCGAGGGTGGCGAGAAAGGCATGAGGATCCATATCCAGTTGGTGGGCCAGTTCACGGGGCGACGCGGCGCTGACGACAAACTTGCGGGCCAGGTACTCGTCAGCCGCCCTGTTTTTGATTCTTATCTGCTCATCGAAGATAACATAGGCGTATTTTTCCGGCAGGCCGATAATCCGCGCCGAGACGTTGTCGCGCGTTTCCATCTCATTGAAAAAACGTTCGCCCGCCTGGCTCACCAAAATCGCGCCGCCGCCGCGAATCGACTCGGAAATCAAATAAGACGTGCCCTGTTCGACGGTGGGGTGGATCTGGATGTCACCCATATCAACGGTACCCGCATCGATTTTTTTCAGCAGCGCGATACCGTCGCCGGTGGCGCCTTGGTGATTGGTGGTGACGAAGCCATCCAAATCCGGACGGAACCTCACCACCATATCGCGGTTGGCGCTAAAACCGCCGGTGGCGACAATCACGCTTTTGGCGATAATAGACAGCGTTTCGTTCTCATCGTTACTCAGTTCGACGCCCTTGACCGCGCCTTCTTTATGGCGAATTTCGGTTACCGCGGTGTCCAGCATCACATCGATGTTGCGTTTATTGATGTTTTTCACCAGGCCGCTAATCAGGAAACCGCCGACGGCGGAACCGTCCGTCGGACGATGGGTGCGGTCCACGTTCATCCCGCCGGTGATGGTGATATCGTCGAGTTCAATACCGTGCTCCGCCAGCCAATCCACCGCCAGAGGGGCCTGTTCCACCAATTCTCTGAGCAGCACGGTATCGTTTTTGAACCGGCCGCCTTTCAGGGTCTCCTGATAGAACCGCTCTTTGCAGTCGGTTATGCCCTTGCGTTTCTGGTAGCGCGTTTCCGCCGCGTTCATGCCCACGGAAGCCTTGATGGTGTTTCCGCCCAGGGTGGACATCTTCTCGACAATCACCACCCGGGCGCCCGCGTCGCTGGCCTGAATCGCCGCCGCCAGCCCCGCGCCGCCGCCGCCGATCACCACCACATCGTAGGTTTGCGGGGCGGACGGGCTGCCGCCCTCATCCAGCAACCGGGCTTTGCTGGATTTCGCCAGCGCTTTGGCGACCGCTTTTTTCACCGCCTCGCTCTGGGTGGTGGCGCCGGTCACAGCATCCACATAGGGGCTGTTGGCGTCTAAAATACGTGAACGGATGATGCCGAAGCTGGTGGTGAACGCGACGTCCAGATCAGGGCCGGGCGCCAGTGCGATATCGGCAATCCGGTCGGTTTCCAGACTGACGTTGATGGTCAGTTCTTTGGCATCGTCCCGCGCTTTTTCCTGGAATACACCGGCTTTAAATTTCTTCGATGTCATGCCCATATCGCGGATCATGGCGTCAACCAGGGAAAAACGCCACAGCGGTTCGGGAATGGTCAGCGCTTCCCGTTTACTTCCGTCGATAAAGAGTTCGAGCTTTTGTCCGCCGGCGAGGCGATCGGTCCAGTCCGGATAGGCGATACAGGCTTTACCGACCGCCACCAGGTCGTAGCCGTGTTGCAGCGCCAGGTCGGCATCCGCCTTGTTGACGACGCCGCCCACGCCGATCACAGGTACTTTCGCCAGGGTTTCAGACCGCATGGCGATATATTTATCAATCAAGGGCGTGGGGTCGGTACTGTCGACAATGGACGGTCGCAGGGTATAGCCAACCGAGAAGTGCAGATAATCCAACCCGCGTGCGGCAAGTTTTTCCAGCAGATAGAGGGTATCGGCGAAACGGATACCCGGCTCCTCCATTTCTTCCGGTGAAAAGCGATAACCGATGATAAAGGAAGGATCCGCATACCGGCTTGCCATTTGGTGAGTGATGTCCAGTACGGCGAGCGGGAACATGGCCCGGTTGTCGCGGCTGCCGCCCCATTTATCGTTACGCCGGTTGGAGTTGGGCGAGTAAAACTGCTGGATCAGATAAGTGTTGGCGCCGTGGATTTCCACACCGTCGAACCCGGCCTGAATGGCGCGGCGCACGCCGTCGCCGAATTTGGCGATCATCCCCTCCACGTCTTCCGCGCTCAGGGCCACCGGTATCGGCGCGCCATCGCGCGGCGCGGCGACGGCACTCGGCCCGACGGGAGTCCGGCCGCCAATCAATTTAGGTTCAACCATACGGCCGCCGTGATACAACTGCACAATTGCTTTGGAGCCTTTGGATTTGATCGCCTCGACAATTTTGGCCAGACCGGACATTTTATTGTCCGTATCAATACCAATGGCGCCCGGGAACGCCAGACCGTTATCATCGATAAAGCAACACTCGACAATAACGGTACCGATACTGCCGGCGCGAGCCCGATAATATTCCACCAGTTCGCTGGTGACGGTACCGTCGTAGAAACCGGTGCAGGTGGTCATCGGCGCCATCAGCAGACGATTTTTAAGCACGGTGCCGTTAGGCAAAGTAAAAGGACTCAACGCTCGATCGTTACTGTTCATAATAATTAACTCCAAATTATGCTAAATATGTTTCATATTCTTCGATTTCTCGGTCGGTCTCGGTTTTTATTTTTGGCGTTGCTTTTTTGCCGACGAAATGATGCCATTAATATAGCGATAAATTTATTTTCAAAAAGCAAGCGATTAGTTAATTAACTATTTATATATTAATTTACATAGTATTTTATTAAATTTTTGTTTATTCATCGGGCTACTGTCTTGTTGTCTAATGAAATATATTGGACGCTGGCACATGATTACCATTAAATATGGCGCTGATGCAAACTAAATAGCCTTTTCCTGCCGAGTGCAAAATTAAAATGCCGCTCTCTTTTGTTGATCGAGATCAAGCGTAGTAATTTTATAAAACGCATTATATAAACAAATTATCTCTACGAGGGGCGTGTCAGGCTGCAGCCATGGCGGGTCTGTTGAGAACAGTTAAAATGTCATCATTAAATAACTAAATAAAATAAATTAATTAAAGCAACCAGATAATCCGAAAAAAAGAAATCATACTGCCCAGGTATCATCAATAATATTCTTAACCACGTATAGACAACTATTATGACTATGAAAGAAATATCAATCGAGGCGGTTCCGCGGCCGGGTAATAATGCCTTACCGGATGAAAAAAAACGGCTTTTCATGATGTTCCTACCGGTGCTGGTGGCCGTATTACTGCTACTGGTGCCGGTACCCGCGGGCTTACAATCCCATGCGTGGCATTTCTTCGCCATCTTTGTCGCCGTGATTGTCGGCCTGATCTTCGAGGCGCTGCCGGGGGCGGTTGTCGGCCTCACCGGCGTCGTGGTCATTGCCCTGGGCGGGCAGTGGCTGCTGTTCAGCCCGGCGCAGATGTCCGTTCCCACGTTCAGGCTTGCCACACAATCGTTTGAATGGGCGGTGAGCGGGTTCGGCAACTCAACGGTATGGCTCATCTTCGGCGCGTTCATGTTCGCGGCAGGCTATGATAAAACCCAGCTAGGCCGCCGCATGGCGCTTATCCTGGTGAAGCATCTCGGCCGCCGCAGCCTGACGCTTGGGTATGCCATCACCTTTGCCGACCTGTTGCTGGCGCCGTTTACCCCGTCCAACACCGCGCGCAGCGGCGGTACGATTTACCCGATTATCGCCAACCTGCCGCCGCTGTATGGCTCCAAGCCCAATGATCCCAGCGCCCGCAAAATCGGCTCCTATCTGATGTGGGTGGCCATTACCGCCGCCTGCATCACCAGTTCAATGTTTCTGTCTGCGCTGGCGCCCAACCTGCTGGCGCTGGAGTTGGTGAAAAGCATTGTGGGCATCGACATTTCCTGGGGCGGCTGGTTTATCGCTTTCCTGCCGTTGGGCGTGCTGCTGATTCTGACCATGCCGCTGCTGGCTTACTGGTTCTATCCGCCTGAAGTCAAGATCAATGACGAAGTGCCTCGTTGGGCCAGTCGGGAACTGGAAAAACTGGGCAAACTGTCGCGCAAGGAAATCCTGCTGCTGGTGTTTGTGTGCTGCGCGCTGGTAATGTGGATATTTGCCGCCGACTGGATTGAGCCGGCGCTGGCCGCGCTGCTGGTCATCACCCTGATGCTGTGGAGCGGCGTGCTGGCGTGGAGCGATATTACCGGCAATAAAGCCGCCTGGAATACCTTTGTGTGGTTCGCCACCTTGGTCGCGCTGGCGGATGGCTTGTCGAGCACCGGTTTCATCGGCTGGCTGGGGAAAGAAGGCGGAGCGCTGATGGTGGGTATCCCCCCGGTGAGGGCCTCTATCATGCTGCTGGTGGCCTTTTTTCTGCTGCATTATCTGTTTGCCAGCACCACGGCCCATACCACCGCCTTGTTGCCGGCCATGCTCACCATTGCCGCCACCATTCCCGGTATCGATATGAAGGTGTTCTGCCTGATGATGGTCACCTCAATGGGGATTATGGGGATCATCACACCCTACGGAACCGGGCCGAGCCCGATTTATTACGGCAGCGGATATCTGCCAACCGCCGATTATTGGCGGTTGGGTACCATTTTCGGCGCCATCTTCCTGGCTGCCCTGCTGCTTATTGGCTACCCCTGGATGGCGATGATGTTCTAATAACCGACCGGACAACGCGTTGACCGTGATAGCCCGCAAGATTCTCTGGACCGATGGCGACAATACACTAACGGAGTAAGTGAGATAACATGTTGAATAAACCGTTCTATTATCAAAACCCCTTTCCCCTTTCCCACGAAGATACCGAATACTATCTGTTAAGCGGGGACTATGTTTCCATCACTGAGTTTGAGGGGCAGGAGATATTGAAAGTCGCCCCTGAGGCGCTGACGCTGCTGGCGCAGCAGGCGTTCCACGATGTCTCGTTCATGTTGCGTCCTTCCCACCAGCAACAGGTGGCGTTAATTCTTGATGACCCCCAGGCCAGTGAGAACGACAGATATGTTGCGCTGCAGTTCCTGAGAAATTCCGAGATAGCCGCGAAAGGCGTGCTGCCCACCTGTCAAGACACCGGCACCGCCATCATCATGGGTAAAAAAGGCCAGCGCGTGTGGACCGGCGGCGGTGATGAAGCCCGCCTTGCGCAAGGGGTGTATAACACCTATACCGAAGATAACCTGCGCTACTCGCAAAACAGCGCGCTGGACATGTATAACGAAGTGAACACCGGCACCAACCTGCCTTCGCAAATCGACCTCTACAGCGTGGACGGCGATGAATATACCTTTCTGTGCGTCGCCAAGGGCGGCGGTTCGGCCAACAAGACCTATCTCTATCAGGAAACCAAGGCGCTGCTAAGCCCCGTTAAACTGAAAAATTACCTGGTGGAGAAAATGCGCACGCTGGGAACCGCCGCCTGTCCGCCGTACCATATCGCGTTCGTGATTGGCGGCACCTCCGCGGAGAGCACGCTGAAAACCGTTAAACTGGCATCCACCCATTACTATGACGGTCTGCCCGCTGAAGGCAATGAACACGGCCAGGCGTTCCGCGATGTGCAACTGGAGCGGGAACTGCTGATCGAAGCACAGAACCTGGGGCTGGGCGCGCAGTTCGGCGGCAAATACTTTGCCCACGATATCCGCGTCGTTCGCCTGCCGCGTCACGGCGCCTCCTGTCCGGTGGGCATGGGCGTATCCTGCTCCGCCGACCGCAACATAAAGGCCAAAATCAACCGTGACGGTGTCTGGATTGAAAAACTCGAGCACAATCCGGGCCGCTACATTCCGGCATCCCTGCGCCAGCAAGGGGAGGGCGACGCGGTAAAGGTGAACCTGAACCGGCCAATGAAAGACATCCTTGCCCAGCTTTCCCAGTACCCGGTGTCCACTCGGCTTTCCCTGAGTGGCACCATTATCGTGGCGCGGGATATCGCCCATGCCAAGCTGCAGGAGCGCATTGATAACGGCGAAGACCTGCCGCAGTACATAAAGGATCACCCGGTGTACTACGCCGGTCCGGCGAAGACCCCCACCGGGTATGCCTCCGGTTCTTTGGGCCCCACCACCGCCGGACGAATGGATTCCTATGTGGATCTGCTGCAATCCCACGGCGGGAGCATGATCATGCTGGCTAAAGGCAACCGCAGCCAGCAGGTGACGGATGCCTGCCATAAGCACGGCGGCTTCTACCTGGGCAGCATCGGCGGCCCGGCGGCGGTGCTGGCCCAGCAAAGCATCAAGAGTCTGGACTGCATCGAGTATCCGGAACTGGGAATGGAAGCTATCTGGAAAATCGAAGTGGAAAATTTCCCGGCGTTTATTCTGGTGGATGACAAAGGCAACGATTTCTTCGCGCAGATCCAACGCAACCAGTGTGCGGACTGCGTGAAGTAATCACCGTTCTGTAGACTCGAGGCTTGGCTGAAAAGGGCAAGCCTCGGGCCGCGGACAAATTAGCGCGGAGCTAATAATACGGGGCAGGGGCCAGAGGGGTAAACCGTCCGCGCCAGGGATAGCGCGGATTGGGCCTCCAGGGACGGGTTCAGGGCGTATTTGCGATCTGGCGGCCGGTCCCGAACGAACATTTTAACAACAAGCTCGGCAACTTATATCACCCTATGACAGCATAAATATGATTAACCCTTCCGTTACAATCCCCACCGCGGTGCCCAGCAGGATTGATGAAGAGGCCGATTCCACGTAGGTATCGCTGCGTACCGCGAACATCCCCGCCGCGATGGCGGAGGGGGTGGCGCCGATAATCACCACCTGCTGCATCAATGAGTGGCTCAGTCCAAACGCCAGCCCCGCCACGGCCATGATGGCGGGTTGCATCACATTCTTCAGGCTGATATTGGTAAAGGTATGCACATTCAGCGTCGGCCGTTCACCGTAGAACAATAAACCCAGTGCGAACAAAGAAATCCCGCCGGCGGTTTTTCCCATCATTTCTACGGAGGAAGACAACAGTTCCGGGGGCTTAATGCCCATCAGGCTCATTGCCACGCCGAGGACCGGGATCCAGACAAGGGGATTACGCACCGCCTTGAACAAATTCAGCAGGATCATGTGGTGAAGACGCCCCTGCTGCGCCAGAGCGCTGTTTTTATCCCCCATGCGAATCAACACTATCGTCAGCGGGATCATCAGCACGCTGGTGATGAGATTGCCGATCAGTACCCCCAGGAAGCCCTCCGGTCCGATAAGCACGGCCAGCACCGGCGCGCCAAAATAAGCCATATCGGGAAACGCGCAGACCAGAGACTGAATGGCGCTGGTTTTGATGTCGTGACGAAAGAGAAGACGGGCAATGCACAGCGTCAGGATATAAGATCCCATCAGTCCTATCACCAAGACAGTCATAAACGACAGATTCTGTATTTTAGAAGGATCAGTGTGCAAGGCGCCGATAAACAGGCTCAATGGCAGCGCAAAACGAATCACCACGGTGGCTAATACCGTGGCATCATCACGTTTCATATAACCGAGTTTTCCACTGAGCCAACCCAACGCCATGACAAAAACCAATGGGAATAATGAGGATAAGAGTAATGTTGGCATAACATAACCTTTTTATATTTGATAAGATAGGAAGGGTTATATTATTTTAAAGAAAAATCGATTGTGATAATCATCACAGCTGCTCTTTATGTGGCAATAACAATAATTACTAAAGTCGCCGGCAAAACGTAAAAGCCAGATTTACATTATGCAACAACGAATTTACAAACAGATCATCTGCCGTGACTTTCATGTTTTCATGTCCTGAAATAATCCAGAACAAATTGAATAACTTTATTACTAAATAAGTATAAAAATAATTATGTAATTTAAGTTATCAGAAATGATGCGCCTCGCATGCTATAAAAATCGCAAACCATAATATTGAATAAACCCAGGTCGCTATGGGCCTACGCCTCTGTTTATCCTTTTCCAACGGATGATAAGGTATTCCTTAATGCCGCCTATCTCGCAGCGTAACTGCCAGGCCTCGGGAATAAAGGGCGCGATATTCTCGATACAATGCTTTTAATACAAAGCGTTCAGTACAACGACTACAACGTTTTCAGCGAAAAATTTTTCAGTATAAACATCGCTGTCCAATTTATTGAGGTTTACCTGATGTTAAAAACACATCCGCTTTATACGCACTACACGGGTTCACTGTTGCTGGACAATCCGCTATTGAACAAAGGTTCTGCTTTCAGCCGCGAGGAACGTCTGGCGTTTAACCTGAACGGTCTGTTACCCAACCAGGTAGAAACCATCAGTGAACAAACCGATCGCGCTTATTCGCAGTTTTGCGATTTCAAACGCGATATATCCAAGCATGTTTATCTGAGAAATATCCAGGATACTAATGAGACGCTTTTCTATAGCCTGGTCGATTCCCATTTGGAAGAGATGCTACCGATCATATATACCCCTACGGTGGGCGAAGCTTGCGAACACTTTTCCGATATTTATCGCCGTGCGCGCGGTTTGTTCATTTCCTATCCGGATCGCGACGGCATCGATGAAATGCTGCAAAACTTCGCCAAGAACGATGTGCGGGTGATTGTGGTCACCGATGGCGAACGCATTTTGGGGCTGGGGGATCAGGGGCTGGGCGGCATGGGCATCCCTATCGGCAAGCTTTCCCTCTATACCGCCTGCGGCGGGATCAATCCCGCCAATACCCTGCCAATCATGCTTGATGTGGGCACCAACAATACGCAGCGCCTGGATGACCCGCTATACATGGGCTGGCGCCATGCCAGGATCACCGGCGAAGAGTACTACAACTTTCTCGATCTCTTTATCCAGGCGGTAAAAGCGCGCTGGCCGGATGTATTACTGCAGTTTGAGGATTTTGCCCAAACCAATGCGATGCCGCTACTGGAGCGTTATCGCAATGAGTTGTGCTGCTTTAACGATGATGTCCAGGGCACGGCGGCGGTCACGCTGGGCTGCCTGATTGCCGCCAGCCACGCGGCGGGGACAAAATTACGTGAGCAGCGTGTCACATTCCTTGGCGCGGGCTCAGCCGGTTGCGGTATTGCCGAGCAGATCATCGTACAGATGATTGCCGAAGGGGCAACGGAGGAAGACGCTCGAAGCCGGGTCTTTATGGTTGATCGCTTCGGCCTGTTAACGGATGACATGCCCAATCTGCTGGATTTCCAGCGCAAGCTGACCACCCACAAAGAAAAGATTGGGCATTGGGCGGTGGATGCGCAGAATATCTCACTGCACGATGTGGTCCGTCACGCCAAACCGACTATTCTGATTGGCGTTTCCGGGCAACCGGGACTGTTTACCGAAGAGATCGTCCGCGAGATGCATCACCACTGCCCTCATCCGATTATCATGCCGCTGTCCAATCCCACCTCCCGTGCGGAAGCCCGGCCGCAGGATGTCATCTCCTGGACCGAAGGCGCTGCGCTGATAGCCACCGGCAGCCCGTTTGCTCCGGTTCACTATCAGGATGGCTACCATGAAATCCCCCAGTGTAATAATGCCTATATTTTTCCCGGCCTGGGGCTGGGTATCCTGGCGGCGAAAGCCCGCCGGGTGACCGACGGCATGCTGCTGGCGGCCAGTCAAGCGCTGGCCGGCCTTTCACCGCTGGCGACCACGGGTCAGGGGTCATTATTACCGGCCATCGCCGATATACAGCGGGTGTCGAAAGCGATAGCCGCTGAGGTGGCGCGCGCGGCACAGCGCGATGGCGTTGCGCCGGCGCTGTCGGAAGAAGCATTGCAAAACAGGCTGGATGCCGAATTCTGGCAGGTGGGCTACCTGTCATATAAGCGTTCCTCGTTTTAATATTTCTCCCAACCGGTACAATAGTCTCGGCTGTTTTCTTTTTCGCCACCCGGCAAAAAGCGATGTGACGGGAATAGAATAGTGTCCCATGCCCCCGGCCTCGGCTCTTTCCTGGAGAAAAGATGTCATATGTCAAACACCTGCTCCGGTCCGGAAAACCGCTCAGACTAAGCACCTCCGTAACGCTGATGGTTTGTGCCACGCTAACCTCGGTATTGCTGGTGGTGTATACCCTGTTTTTTATACAACTCGGTAAAGTCGCCCATGATAGCCTTGAAGAGAAAGTCTTCGCCATCGCGCGCACCCTGGCGGATTCGCCCCCAATCATCGGCGGGCTGCAGGATCCTGAGCGGGCGGCGGCTATTCAGCCTTATGCGGAGCGGGTCCGGCAAAGCAATAATCTGCTGTTTGTGGTGGTCACCGATATGCACGGCATTCGCTATTCGCATCCGGAACCCGCACTGATTGGCAAGCATTTCATCGGGGACGATTTACAGCCGGCCCTGGAGGGCAAGGAATATCATGCGGTGAATCACGGCGCGCTTGCCGAAGCGTTACGCATTTTCACGCCGGTATATAACGACAGACATCAGCCCATCGGCGTGATTGCCCTGGGTATTTCCCTGGACCGCGTCCATGCGGTGGTGAATGAAAACCGCTGGAGTATTCCCTGGACACTGCTGTTCGGCATCCTGGTGGGCGCGCTGGGAATCTGGTGCCTGGTCAGCGTTGTCAAACGTATCATGCTGGGATTTGAACCTTATGAAATAGCCGCGCTTTTTGAACAACGCAACGCGATGCTTCACTCCATCAAGGAAGGCGTCATCGCCGTCGATGCCCAGGCCCGCATCACGCTGATTAATCCGGAGGCCAAACGCCTGTTCAAAAAAAGTGCTCCGATAGAGATACTGCTGGGCGGCAATACCGACGAAACCTGGGCATTATTGCTCAATTTAAACACTGTGCTCAAGACCGGACTGGCACGGCGTGATGAAGAAATCAATTTCAACGGCTGCCTCCTGCTGACCAATACGGTACCTATTGTCGTGGGGAAACAAATCATCGGCGCGGTAGCCACGTTCCGCGACAAAACCGAAATCAGCCAACTGCTGCAACGGCTATCAGGCATCTCGAACTATGCCGATGCCCTGCGTACGCAATCCCATGAGTTTAAGAATAAATTACACGTCATTCTCGGGATGCTGCACATGAAGAATTATCCGCAGTTGGAAAACTACATTCTGAAAACCGCGAATACCTATCAGACCGAGATAGGGTCACTGCTGCGCACCATAAAATCCCCAGTCATGGCAGGCTTTATGCTGGGCAAAATCAATCGCGCGCGCGACCTGAATATCAGGCTGTCCATCAATGATGACAGCCTGCTGCCCGACGCCCAGGATGAGCAAACCACCGTGACCTTGATTACCGCGCTGGGTAATGTGATTGAGAACGCCATGGAGGCCATCGGCAATGAGGAAAATCACGAAATCATCGTCAGCTTCCATCATCAGGATGAACAGTTGCATTGCGTCGTCAGCGATGATGGCCCCGGTATTCCGGCGAGCCTGATACCGCATATTTTCGAACAGGGTTTTTCCACCAAGGGGGAAAACCGGGGGCTGGGCCTAAGCTTGGTAAAACAGAGCGTTGATGCTGTGGGCGGCACCGTTGAACTCGAATCGGAGCCCGGCGTGTTCACGCAATTTTTTATCCAACTGCCTTATAAAAGCGCGGTGTCGATTTTATGATTAATGTGTTGATAGTTGATGATGACGCCATGGTGGCCGAGCTCAATCGCTGTTATCTGGCCCAGGTGCCCGGCTTTTCCTGCTATGCCGCCGTATCTACCCTGCAACAGGCCCGCAATATAGTGATGCAGCACGGTGCCGAAATCGATTTGGTGCTGCTGGACGTTTTCATGCAGCAAGACAATGGGCTGGGCCTCTTACCTGTGCTACATGAATGCAGCGAGCATACGGATGTGATCATGATTTCTTCGGCCAGTGACGTGAATAACATCAAGAAAGCGTTGCAGTACGGTGTGGTTGATTATCTGATTAAACCTTTTCAGTTTTCACGATTTGAAGAAGCGCTTTCTGCTTATCGGCAGAAGAAAGACCTGCTCAATAAGCTCGATGACTATGAACAGTCTGACGTTGATATGCTGATTCGCCGGGGTGCCCAGCCCGTCGTGGAGACAAAAAAACTACCGAAGGGCCTCACTGTCCAGACCCTGAAAATGGTTTGTGAATGGATAAGCCGCAACCAGCAGAGTGAATTTTCCACGGATAATCTGGCCAACGCCATCGGTATTTCGCGCGTATCGTGCCGGAAATACCTGATTTATCTGGCCGGCATTGAAATTCTGTCCACCAATATACTTTATGGCGCCACCGGCAGGCCGGTGTATCTTTACCAACTCCGTCCTGACCAGCACATGCGCTTTCAAAAGTATTGCGGTTAGCCGCTTCGCAATGACGCTATTTTTGCTAACGCACAGCAGCGTCCTGGCCCATAATAATGAGCTTATCTATAGGCTACGTCAGCGTTATCAGCTCAATCCTGAGGGCGGCCATGCCGGTCATCGGAGGCGGTGGAAATGCTCTGGTTATCAGGAAAACAACGGCCGTTGGCTTTGCTCACTCGACCATTCTTACGGTACATCTCATTTAGAGGCTGATACAGCCTAAAATACGTTGCTTGAATTACCACATGTAATGTAGCCACTATAAAATCGATTCTACTCAGAATGTTTTTTTGGCATGACATCCGCTTCCCGCTCATTACCGCCCTTCAACGTTAGCGGGCGCTGCTTGGGATTTTGCTGAAAACGAGCAGCTAAAATGCGAGAGAGGGATCAAATGGGTGCGAATATACAGGCGGCTGTGTACAAAATTAAGTTAGACCGGATATAGTGTTTAATCATATCCTCTCCCCGTGGAGCACCAAATGCCGGATTACTTTTTTTTCAACAAGGGTAAGCAAACCGTTGTGCTGGAAAGATCAGACGCGGACGCGGCCTCTCGGCTGACTGAGCAAGGTTATGAAAAACAATTTGAAGAGGTCAGCGCCACTGATGAAAAACATGCGCTTGCCCGCTTTGCCGATATCCGCAGGGAAAAGCGAATAGACCATCATAACTTCTTGGCGGGCGCTGGCGCCATGCCCCTGATAGGCGTTCTGACGGCCGTTGCCGTTTTTCTTTTTCGAAAAAAGTAGCCAGGGCATACCGTTTCCAATGGCCTGGGATTGACGGACAGCAGCCCATCGCCGGAGGAAAGCGGCGAGCAGGCCGCCACGCTAACACACCGCTTTTACGTAAACGGTGTTACCGACGCCCGTTAGGGCTTCATGCCGACAATGGCACCGGATCGAGGTAGTGGTGTTGAATCCGGGCAAGCCCGAAAGCGGGATCGCGTCTTTAACTTAAAAAATAAGGGCGCCGGCGTCGTTGACGATTACCGCTGTTGCTGACCGGCTTTGGGTTATCCATTAGAGTCTGGTTTAATTATCTGTTTTGAAAAAGAATGTTTTAAAAACCTTGAAGAGGATCGCATTACTCTCTTTATTCATTGGTAATTATCTTGAGGTAAATTTATTGTGTGTAGATAAATTAATTCGGAATACTTTCAGCCTTGATATTGAAGGTTGGGAAGCTTTTTATTTGCTTATCACAACCATTAAACATAATAAAAATTAATAAATAAATTTATAAATACTGAAAGTATTCTAACGAAGTTAAGTTAGGTTAATCACTCTTGTTATTTATCAAGCTGAATTGATGGGTATTGCCATTTAAAGCATGCTTATAAAGGCAATTTCGGCCCATGAGTTTTTTCACTTTATTGTCGTAATATCTAATTTAATGAGAAGGGTTAATCTGGTGTGAGCGTAATAAGCTTCTTGACGCTATTTTCAGCGAGTTCTCGCCGGATTGAAGCTTAGGGTTCGCGGGGGTGATGCAGTATTTACGAGGTGCTCACAATGGAGTCAAATCGCTCAGGTTCTGCTTTCGAATTTAACATAAAAGACTTCTCATTAAGCAACCCACGGCTAATGGCGGATCCATACCCGTATTACGACCAGATTCGGCGGGAACAACCGATTTACTACTCGACGATGTATGGCGGGTCGTGGCTGCTATTCGACTATGTCGACGTCAAGGCCTTGTTAACGGATCCGAGACTCACCAACGATAGGTCCGCATTGCCGTTATTGGCGCTGCCAGAAGAAGATCGCGCCCAGTTCGCCGACATGATTCCAGTTCTCGGCAAGTGGTTGGCATTCTTTGATGGGCATGACCACGCGCAGCGTCGGCAACGGCTGGACTGGTCGTGTCCAACGCTGCTCAGCAAAGGTTCTTTGTCCAGCGTTATCCACCATGTTGCCGAAGATCTCATGGATGCCTGGCGGGAGAGGGACTGTGTTGATCTGATTGCCGATTTTGCCCGTCCGTTGCCCGCAATGGTTATCACGCGGCTGCTTGGCGGGGCTGACGAAGATCATGAGCAACTAGCGAGTTGGTCCGATGATATAGCGTACCTGTTTGGCGCAAGCGATCTGAGTGTAGCAGATGTACAACGCGGCCAGAAAAGTCTCCACGCATTCGGGCATTATTTGCGCGAGCTTGCCGGTGACGCGATAACGTCCCGCCGAGACGATCTGATACTTAACCGTTTAATGAGCGACAACGGAAAGGGATTCCAGTTCGATATCGAATCAGCGACCGCGCAGTGTATGTTGCTGATGTTCGCCGGGTTGGAACCCACCAGGTATCTGATCGGCAACGCCGTCTGGGCGCTGCACCAGCATCCGGCCCAACGGCACGCGCTGGCGGCGGATCTGGAACAGTTGCCGCTGGCGATAGAGGAGTTCCTCCGATACGGTACGCCCGTGCAGTACATTGGTCGCAGGGCGTCCACGACATTCACCTACAAGGGTTACCACATTAAGGAAGGCCAACTGGTGCTGCCCTATGTCGGTTCCGCGAACCGGGATCCGACGGTTTTTGACCACCCTGAAACCCTTGATTTACGCCGCACACCCAACCGGCATCTTTCCTTCGGAACCGGCCCGCATGCCTGCATTGGCGCGACGCTGGTGCGCCAACAGACTCACATTGCGCTTTCCCTACTGCTCACGCGCTACCCTACCTTCGAGGTGAGCCGGCAAACCGAACCCGTCTGGAATACCAATCTGGGATTCCATGGTCCCACATCGCTGATGATCAACACCGGAAAAAGAGGATAAGCCTATGAACTGGACGCGCAGCAACATCGCCGGATTTGCCGGCACCAACCTGGCCACGATCGACTTCGGCGGGCAGGGAGGAGGGATTCTCCTCATCCATGGAATGATGGGCCGGGCAACGACCTGGTCAACCACGGCCGGGTGGCTGACCGAACACGGGAAAGTGATCGGATACGATGCCCGTGGCCACGGCTTAAGCGACGCGCCCGAAGGGCCCTACGACCGCAACGCTCACGTCGAGGACGCCGCCGCGGTGATTAAGGCGTATGGCCTCGCCCCCGCCGTGGTCATTGGTCACTCGATGGGCGCGCTCACCGCGTGGCAACTCGCGGGCAAGCA
Source organism: Acerihabitans sp. (assembly GCF_036398755.1). Lineage (NCBI taxonomy): Bacteria > Pseudomonadati > Pseudomonadota > Gammaproteobacteria > Enterobacterales > Pectobacteriaceae > Acerihabitans > Acerihabitans sp. The sequence continues at coordinate 16,679 of NZ_DASWOM010000065.1, forward strand.
TCCTGAACTGGTCCGTTCCGTGGTTATCGGCGACATGGCCGCCGTGGTGCCCGATGTTCAGGTCCGCTGGCGGGCATGGCTGGATGAGTGGCCGGTCCCATTCGATAGTATCGCGGCTATCCGCGCCTATTTCGGCGGGGACTATTTTGGGAAATACCTGATTGGCGCGCATTCCGAACGAGTGCACCCGGCTGAAGGAGACTATTTTGTCGAGGTGTTCGCTGAGCGGCGGGACGGTTACTGGCCACTTGCGGGGACGCGCAATGTTCTTGCCTGCCGAGAACACTGGAACAACCGCGATCATACCCCTGAACTGAGTCGGGTTGGCTGCCCGACGCTTGTGGTCGCCGGGGAGCAAAGTTATTTCCCCGCCGAGGGTTCACGCCGCATGGCGGATGCGCTCCCGGCAGGCGAATTTGTATTGGTTCCGGACGCAGGACATGTACTGCACTTCGACAACCCCAAGGCTTGGCGCGCCGCAGTCGAGCCGTTCGTCCGCAAGACCATCGGACAACTGCCATGAAGCCGCAATCATGGGAGGATGCACTGGCGGAGTTGCATGCCGCCGTCGGAAGTCTTCTGGTCGGCGAGCATAAACCCTACCAGCAACTGTGGTCCCGTGCGCCGGATATCACCATGATGGGTGCCTACGGTGGCCTCTACACGGGGTACGAAGCGGTCTGCGCGGCGATAATCCGCGCAGCCGCCAACTACCAGGGATGGCAGCCTGACTACCGGGAGGAACCCATCGCGGCCACAAACGACGGGATGCTCGGCTATGTCATTTTAAGGGAGCGCGTAACCAACATTAACGATTCGACTGTAAGATCCCGGCGCGTCACGCTTTTGTTTCGCCGGGAGGAGGTCCAATGGCGGATTTTCCACCACCACTCGGATCCACTACACCAGGTTGTGTAGCGCGAGCCGGCGTTTTGTTCCTCGGTAGGGCGGATCTGCTTTATGGCTGGATTGTCTCTTTTGCAAGAGTCGGGCATTTCCGGAGGAGAACGGCTGGGACAATATCGCTGACCGCCGTCCTGCCGTCCAGGCGGATGCATACCTTCATGCTGGGCGGCGACCTTTAGCCGCCCAAACACGCGGCGTTAGCCGGTAATGGTACTGACGATATCGCTGACTACTTTCCTGCCGTCTATGCCGGTGCAGACGCGCACGTTGGGCGGCGCGTCGCGCAGCGGCACCGTCTGTCCGAGGGTTAAACGCCCCGCGGTTTCAATACCGATCGCCATCTCTTCAAAAGTGCCGACGGTGGCGTCGGCCGCCACCGCCACCGCCAGCGGATCGTACAGCACGCAACCCTCAGACCAGTCGAACATCGGCGCATCGAAGTAGGTGGCGCAAACCTGCTTAAACAGGGCGGTCAGCGGCGTATTCTCAGCAATATCCTGCAGATGCTCACGCGTCAGCACCAGTCCGGCGGCGGCATTAGTAACGTCAAGACTCACCATTGACAGCGGGATGCCGGAGCGGAAGACGATATCGGCCGCCTGCGGATCAAACCAGATATTGCACTCCGCCACCGGGGTAATGTTGCCGCGCCCCCAGGTGGCATCCAGCCCAAGAGCGCCGGCCATCATCACCACCTGCTTAATCAGCGGTGCGATATCCGGCGCCTTCACCAGCGCCAGCGCCAGATTGCTCTGGGCGCCGATGCAAACCAGGGTGATTTCACCCGGATGCTTACGCACCAGATCGATAATCAGCTCGCTGGCGTGCAGCCCACAGTGCGACGCATCCGCTTCCGGCAACGCAATGCTACCCTTGCGGCCACGCGGCCCGGCGTAGGCCTGTTGCAGCAGGGCCGGCAGCGTACCGCCCATCGGGGTTGCCATACCGGCGGCGACCGGAATATCGCTGCGCCCGGCCACCTGTAGTATTCGGCTCGCGCAGCGTGCCCCCAATAGCGGGGGGCAGTTGCCAAACACGGTGGTGATCGCCATCAGTTCCAGACGCGGGTCCCGCAATGCCAGCATAATGGCAATAGGATCGTCGGCGTCGGTGCCGGGAATGCCGATGGCGGGATCTGTATCAATGATTATCTTGCTTGCGTTCACGCTCAGCTCCCTTACAGGCCCATTTTTATCAGTTTAGGCAAATTGTCTTTATCCAGACTCTCCAGATTGTTGCCGTACAGGGTATGATTGGCGCTGTCGACGCGCATTTTGCCCATGCCTTCAACCTGGCTGCTTTCCGTCACCGGCTTGTTCTCTGCAACCATTTTGCCGAGATGGACAAAAATTTCGCCGGCGGTCATCGGATTCCAGATATAGCCGCCTTTAATAGCGCCGCTGCGCACCAGCGAGGCGGCCTGGCCGGGGCTGTAGGCGCCCACCACGCACACGTCGTTAGCCTTATTACGCCGCGCCACCGCGCGCCCGGCGCCAACCGGACCCGGCGAGCCGAACGCCATCATGCCTTTAAAGCCGGGATATTTCGACATCAGCTCATTAGTCACCCGCATTGAGTCATCCAGCGATTCGCCGGTACCGTAAAGGTCGCCTACCTGCTGCATTTTCGGATAGTGCTGCTTCTGATAATCGATGGCCGCCTGCGCCCATTCACGATGCAGCGGGATCGTCAGGCTGCCGACGATGATGGCATACTGTCCCTGTTCTTTCATACACTGCGCCATCAACTGCATATGGCGTTCGCCAAAGGTCTTGGCATCAACCAGCTCAAAGTCCCAGTCGGCGTTTTTCTGCGCCGGCGACTCGTGGACGATAACCTTGATGCCGGCATCCTTGGCTTTTTTTAGCACGGGTTCCAGCACCGCCGGATCGACCGGCACCACGCCGATAATGTCTACTTTCTGGGCGATCAAATCCTCAATCGCTTTTACCTGCAGCGCCGGATCCTGTGCGGTCGGCCCAACCTGCCAGGCGTTAATGCCCTCCTGCTTCGCCGCTTTCTTGATTCCCTCCTCCATGGAGTTAAACCAGGGGGTGCCGCCAACCTTAACCACTACGCCCATCTTCAGTGGTTCAGCCGCCAGCGCCTGCCCGCTCATGGCAAGAGAGATCAGAATTGCTGCTATTTTTTTCATTATTCGCTCCATTATTATCAGTGTGGGGTACAAGGTGGAAACAACGTCATCAAACAACAATCGCTATGCGCCGCTCGTTTCGCCGGCCGCTTCAATCAACGTAATGCCGAGCTGCGGATATTGCTGCATGCGCGCGACCGCATCGGCGTACAGCGGCATCGACTCCGCCGCGCCGGCGCGCTCAACGCACACCGAGGCATAGGCCGAGGCGAACAGCGCCGCCTGCTGCAGCGACTCGCCGGCCGCCAGCCGCGCCGCCAGCGCGCCGTTAAAAGAATCGCCGGCGCCGGTGCTGTCGACCGGCTGCGCCGGATAGACCGGCACCAGCGCCATGATGCTGCCGCTCGACAGCAGCGCGCCCTGCATGCCGAGGGTAATAATGAGCTGGCGCACCCCTTTGGCATGCAGCGCCCGCGCGGCAAGGCGCGCAGAATCGATATCGCTGACCGCAATACCGGTCAGCTGCGAGGCTTCGGTGCTGTTAGGCGTCAGTAAATCCACGTTCTGCAAAAAAACATCGGTGACCTTCTGCCAGGGCGCCGGATTCACAATCACGTAGGTTCCCGACCGGCGGGCATTATCGGCCATGCGCTGAATGGCGCTGAGGTTGTTCTCCAACTGCACCAGCAGGATATCCGCTGCCGCTACCGTCGACTGACAGCGGTTAACCTCCGCGGCGCTGACCGTCAGATTGGCGCCGGGATAGACCGAAATCATATTTTCCGCATCATCGCCGGCGACGTAGATCATGGCGTTGCCGGTCGGCTTCTCCTTGCAGGTAAACAGGGTAATGGCGTCAAAGCCGGTTTTTTCCAGATGACGGCGGGCAAACAGGCCGAAATCGTCATTACCGACCTTGCCGATGTAATGCACGCGCGCGCCGGCGCGCAGCGCGGCGGTCGCCTGATTAGATCCCTTGCCGCCCGGCCCCATCATGCTGCTATGGGCCACCAGCGACTCGCCCGGCGCTGGAAAGCGCGACATTTTGGCGACGATGTCGAGATTGAACGAACCGAATACGCAAACTTTACCTTTCATCCAGCCCCCCGAAATTGCGCGCAGCGGCCAGGCAGGCGCCCCGGCAGCCGGTTTGATCGGTGGCATGGCTGATGATTATTTTCAGCTCCGCGCGCGTCGCCGGCGGGCGCAGATGGCATTGGATCTCGCTGCGCAGCGCCGCCAGCGGGAAGCCGGCCATCGCCAGCACGCCACCGCCGAGGATCAGGTACTCCGGGTCGAGAATATTCGTCTCGCCGGCAATCACCTTGCCCAGCCGGATGATGAACTGCTGCAGCTCCGGGTGTTGGCCATGGCGGATAAAAAGCTGGGATATATCGCTGTCCGGATCGCGCAGCCGCGCCCACTGGCTGAGCCAATGCCCGGAGGTCAGCGTCTCGGCACATCCCCGATTGCCGCAGGGACAAGGCAGTTCGTTATCCGCCCAGGGAATATGGCCTATTTCGCCGGATCCACCGTGCTCGCCGTGATAGAACTGGCCGTTGATCCACAGGCTATTGCCCATGCCGGTGCCAAGATAAAGTCCGACGGCGTTATCCGGCAGCGTTTCAAGCTGCATTAAATCCCACAGCATCAGATGGTTAACGTCTTTATCCATCGCCACCGGCACGCCGGTCATCTCGCTGAGATGGGCCGCGACGGGCATATCGTCCAGCGCCTGAATAAACGGCAGCGAGATAACGTGGCGGCGGTCGCGGCTGAGTATTCCGGGCAATCCCAGCATTACCCCGCTCAGCGGCCGCCTTGCCAGCACCTGGTTAATCAGCGCCGCCAGCGCCGCCAGCGCGTCCGCGGTATTTGCCCAACTGGCGGTCGGAAACTTAGCAAACCCGTCCCATTGATCCTTGCCGCTCAGCGTCAGCAGCCGAGTGTTGGTGCCGCCTATGTCGATACCCAGCCAGGTCGCGCTCATGCTGACTCCCGCAGCGCGCTTTTGGCCCCGCCGATGTCGTCCATCATCAAATCCCAGGCGGTTTCCAAATTGTTATGCAGATTGAACAACCCGGAGGTGCCGACAATCAGCACTTCGGCGCCCGCCGCCAATAGCGTGCCGTAGGTGCGCTGGTTGCAGGAGCCGTCGATTTCAATCAGGTAACGATAGTTCTGCCGGGCTTTCAGATCGCGCAGCTCGGCGATTTTTCCCGTCATTTCGCTGATAAAAGGTTGCCCGGCATAACCGGGGTCCACCGTCATCACGGTGATTTTATCCAGCAGGTGAATGTAGTGATGGATAAACGAGACCGGGGTGGCTGGATTGAGCACCACGCCGACTTTTTTACCCAGCGCGCGGACCTGGTTAATGACCCGGAAGGCGTCGCGGTTGATGGTTTCGGCGTGGGGGCAGATATAATCGGCGCCGGCTTTAGCGATAACCTCGATAAAATCGGTCGGCTTCTCCACCATCAAATGCACGTCGATCGCCACCTGGGTATGCGGCCGAATCTGCTCGATAAAGAACGGCGACAGCGTGATATTTTTCACGTAGTGGCCGTCCATAATATCAATGTGCAGAAAGTCCGCGCGACTGTCGAGCACCGCCAGTTGCTGCTTGATTTCCATCAGGTTCATGCACATCAGCGAGGGGGAAATATGGGTACGCATCAGACTTCCTTTTTTTCGGTTAAACCGGCCTGGCGTGCAAGTAAGGTACTGCGACGCACCGCGCGGGAATGGATAAATTTGGTTTTAAAGAACTTCAGGCCCAGCACCACGATCAGCACCGCCCCCCACATCGCCAGACTGAAATGCTGGCTGATGTGCATCAGGTTAAAACCGGTTGACAGGACCTGCAGGGCAATCAGCGACAGCACCACGCCGGTTACCCGCCCGAAACCGCCGTTGGGGTCGGTACCGCCCAGAATGATCGCCAGCACGGTAATCAGCAGGTAGGAGTCGCCATAGCCGATACGCGCCGAATTAAAGCGCGCCATCATCACGAGCCCCGCCAGCACACACAGCAGGCTGGAGATGACGTAAACCATTATCAGCAGCCGGTGGGTATTGATGCCGCTAAACCAGGTGGCGTTGATGTTGCTGCCGCCCATGTAAATGCATTTTCCGGCGCGGGTTTTGCCAAGAAACAGCGCCATCGCGCCGGCAGTGATAAAAAACAGCCACAGCGGCAACGGTACGCTGAGGAAGCTTCCCGCCCCCAGCGTGCGCACCACCTCCGGCATACCGCTCACCGCCGTGCCGTGCGTCAGCCAGATGCCGATGCCGTTTACCGTCATCATGGTCGCTAGGGTGACCAGGATCGGATGCGCGCCTACCCGGCTTACCATCATCCCGGTAATGACGCCGATCAGCGTGGCGATAAGCACGGCGCCCGCCAGCGCTATCAGCAGCCACAGCAACTGCATGCCGGTTCCGGCCGCGGCGGGCATAAAGTTCAGCAGCACCCAGGCAATAAACAGCGCCGTCAGGTTGGCGGTGGCGATAATGCACAGATTGAGGCCGCCGCTGAGAATGGCGATAAACATCGCCAGCGTCAGCAGCCCCAGTTCCGGCAACTGGAAGCCCATGCTGATAAAGGTGGAGCCGGTTAAAAAGCGCCCCGGCAGCAACAGGCTAAAGCTGGCGATACTGAGCGCAATCAGTAGCAGCAGGCCGGGGTGCGCTTTATCGCTGGTAAAAAAATTGATTTTCTTCATCACCACTCTCCCCGGTCAGACGAAGCTGACATCGGTTTCTCTGCGTTTCTTGTAATGGGTGACGATTATCGCCGCCATAATCACCACCCCGATGACGATATTCATGAAATAGCTGGATACGCCGACCAGGTTCAGGCCGTTTTTAAGGATGGCTATCAGGAACACGCCCATCAACGTGCCGGTCACCGTCCCCTTACCACCCATCAGGCTGGCGCCGCCCAGCACCGTTGCCGCCAGCACGTCCAGCTCGCCGCCGACCAGCGCGTTGGGCACCACCTCGCCGACGCGATAAACCTGCACCAGGCCGCCGATCGCCGCCAGCGCGCCGAGGTAGCCATAGGCGAGAATATGGATCAGCCCAACGCGGATACCGATGCGCCGCGCCGACTCCTGGTCGCCGCCGGTGGCGTACAACTGACGGCCGAGATGGGTTTTATTGAGCAGCAGCCAGGTGATGGCGGCGATAATCAGCATGATGCACAGCGGCAGCCCTAGCTGATAGCTTTGCCCCCTCAGGCTGAACGGCAATACGTTGTGCAGCGTTACCCACCACTCCGGCAGGTTGTACAGGCTGCGGCCGTCGGTTAACCACATCAGAAGGCCGAACAGCAGCGCCTGCATGCTGATGGTGATGATGATGGAGACGATGCGCAGCCAGTAGATCAGCACGGCGTTGATCATGCCAAACAGCGTGCCGCACGCCAGCGCCAGCAGGATGCTCAGCGGCGCATTGTCGAAGCCGAAATTGATAAACAGCGCCGCGATGCCGTATTGCACCACCGACGCCACGGCAGCGAAGGAAATATCAATGCCGCCGGTGACCAGCACCACAAACAGCCCGAGGGCAAAGATACCGGTTACCGCATAGGTTTCCGTCAGGTCGAGCAGATTTTGCAGCGTGAGAAACTGATCGCTGGCAACCGAGAACATCAGGATGAAAAATAGCAGCACCCAAGCCAGCCACCCCTGGCTTGACCGCGGCTTAAGGAAAGATAAATCAGGCATTGATCGCCTCCGCCAGTTGCTGTTGTTCCACCTGCCGCGGCTGATATTCACCATTAATGGTGCCATCACGAAAATGCAGGATGCGATCGCAGTTGTAGTAAACTTCCGGCACTTCATCGGAAATCAGAATGATTGCCAGCCCCTCTTTCGCCAACTGATGTATCAGGCTGTAGATGCTGGCCTTGGCGCCGACGTCGACGCCGACGGTGGGTGAATCAAGGATGAGGATTTTTGGCTGCGTCAGCACCCATTTTGCCAGCACGATTTTTTGCTGGTTGCCGCCGGATAGTGTTGAAATAGCGTGCTCGGGATCGGCCACGCGCACGCCGAGCTGGCTTATCCAGTCGTGGATCAGCTTGTTCTTGCGGTACTCGTCGATCAGGTGAAAACGGTTGCGCAACTGGTCGAGGATCGACAGTACCATGTTGTCCGCCACCGACTGCTGCTGCACCAGCCCAAGCGTCAGCCGATCTTCCGAAACGTAGCCAATACCGGACTTTATGGCGTCCTCATGGCTGCGAAAGCGCACCGGCTTGCTGTCGAGCCAAATCTTGCCGCCGTCGGGCCTGGTCATGCCAAACAGCGACAGCGCCAGCTCGGTGCGCCCGGAGCCCAGCAGGCCGCACAGGCCGAGAACCTCACCCTGATGGAGGGTAAAGCTGACGTTATGGTATTGATTCCTACGGCTGAGGTTTTCCACCTCCAGCAGCTTGCGTTGCGGATTCATGGTCGGCGTTTTTAGCTGATAGTCGAGCTTCAGCCCGGTCATCAGCTCGGTGAGGCGGTGGCCGTCTATTTCGCCGGCAGGCCAGGTGCCGACCTTGCAACCGTCGCGGATCACCGTCACCCGGTCGGAAATTTCCAGCACTTCATCCAGCCGATGGCTGACAAATACCACGCAGATGTTTTTCTCTTTCAGATAGCGCACGGTACGCAGCAACTGGTTAACTTCGGTACGCGTCAGCGAGGCGGTCGGCTCATCCATAATCACCAACCGGGCATCCGCCACCAGCGCCCGACAGATCGCCACCTGCTGGCGCTGCGCGATTGACAGGTCGGCAACCTTCGTCTCCAGCTTCAGGTCGAATTTCAGCTCGTTGATAATCTTTGTCGCGCTGGCGCGCAGTTTTTTCGCGCTATGCCAGCCCAGCAAGCCGTTAAGGTTATGTTCAAAGGCGATGTTTTCCGCCACGCTCAGGTTGGGAAACAGCGACAGGTCCTGATAAATCACCTGGATGCCGAAATCGCGCGCCTGCTTTGGCGTCAGGCGGCCAAAATGTCCGCCGTTATCGAGCGTAATACGGCTGGCGGCGTCCGGCGCGTGGACCCCGGAAATAACCTTAATCAGGGTGCTTTTGCCGCAGCCGTTGGTTCCCGCCAGGCAATGGACTTCTCCGGCCGCCAGCGATAGGGAAATATTGCTCAGCGCACGGTTGCCACCGAAGGTTTTTGACAGATTTTCCAGTGTAATAAGTGCTTGTGGTTCATTCATTTGCATTGTGCAGCCCCGTTTTAACAGTCTGGCTTGTGGTTTCGGCAGGCGGCGACGCGGCATTTGCCGCCGGTCGCGCCAGCAGCGCGCCGGAAATTAACACGCTTGGCGTAATCGTTATATTTCGTGGTGATTAATTAGCTGCACGGCATTATGGCGCTGAGAGCAGTCAATAATATTGACGCCATTCCACGCCAGCTCCTGCTTTAACTCTTTATTACTCAAACTATCGGTAACTAAAAACTCCACGTCGCGGTAATGACAAATACGCGCAAACGAAGGTCTTAAAAACTTACCGGCATCAATTAAAAGATATTTTCTTTCTGATGCCATCAGCATTTGCTGTTTCAGATTGGCATTGTTTTCATTAATCGCCCTTAAATAACCGTCATTGCCCAGACTGCTACAGGAGAAAAATATCTTATTAATCAAAAACTCCTTAAGAGGCTGAGCCGTCACCACGCCGTTGAAATCTTCATTGTGGCTGGAATATTCCCCGCCCAGACAGATGGTGCGAATATGCCCCTTTACCGCCAGCGTCTGCACAATACGCAGCGAATTTGTCAGCACCGTAAGTTCAATATCCGGCAACTGCCTTGCCAGAAACCAGCAGGTGGTGCTGCTGTCCAGCAATATACAGTCCCCCGGGCTGATAAACGCCAGCGCTCGCTTTGCTATTATGGTTTTCGCCTGGGTATTTTCATTCATTCTCAGGCGAAACGGCGACTCATGTTCACTTTGTATATTATTCTTGTTTGGCAAATTTCCTTGGTGTCGGGCCGCCATGACAGCGCCGCCGTGGCTGCGCTGTAATAATCCCTTTTTCTCAAGATGAGATAAATCCCGCCTGATGGTTTCTTGCGAAACGCGACAAAGTTTTACCAGCTCGCCGACCAGTACCCGGCCATGTAAATTCAATTCCTCCATGATGTGACGCTGACGTTCAATGGGTAACATGCTGGCCTCCGATGTTAATAAGTTAAAAGATTACGCGACGCTAAAATGTGTTCTAGGCATAACTGTCAGTCGGCGTTTTTACCATTGCTGAAAAAGTGATATTCGTAAATTTTAATGATGAAAAAAATGTAATGGTATTGATGAATTGTGATAAAAATCACAAATAAAGCATTCCAGGGCCTGAATTAAGCAAACTGGCGGATTTTTCCAATAGTTTCTGCAAGAAACTAATTTACCCGTTTATGACCGTTTATGTGGAAATGACCGCTTCAGAACGCGATGCGCCGCGAACAAAAACGAAAAGGTAGCCAGCGAATCGCGCCAGCCACTACCATCAAAACACTTCTTTGATCGGATGGTCAGCGATCTTTTCCTTATCATGGGAACTCCGGCTGGAACAATAGACGGTTTTGAGCTTCCTTCAATCAATTCATTGCTCATAGCCGGAATCGTTTATGGGAATCTTGAATACATAATTTATCGTTATAGCCAAAAGCTAAAAACAATCTTATTAGCACCCTTTTGTCGTTTTATAACCGGGTTATTTATTGTTTTTTGGCTTAAGGGAGGCTATCCAGATGAACATCCAGGGCATCTAACGGCTTCTGTTAAAAGCAGACGGCGCCGGGAGTGCGCTTACCATTTTTCTCACCTTCTGCTTAAACGAGGTTCTCAGTGGTTAAATTCAGACCATGAAAACTTCTGGTCCTTTATCTTCAATAACATTGATCCCACAAACCGGCCATGCTGATACCGGCAACGAGGCTCCCGAGTTCAGGGGGTATAATGCAGGGTTCAGTTCAAATTATTTATAGTATAAGTATTTGATAAACAATGCTTAACCAAAATTGTGTCGAACACGGGACGATTGAGATCGTGGTCGAACAGCAGGACGACTATTGTTATTCGACATCCGCGCCAATACCAGTGAACCGGGTCAACCGGTCGTAGGTAACCATAGGGATCCACCGCCGCCAAGGTTTCCTGCCACAGTGGAACTCCGCAGTCACAACCTTAATCATTAGTTTCGTCTTGAAGTTCTATTCATACACCTGTTGAAATGGCAGCTCCAGGCGGAAAGACAAGGACGGAGTTGGCGACTAGCCATTGAGGCGCCGCGCCGTAAGATTGAGCGCCGCCTGAAAAAGCCCCAGCCTCAAACATCATCTTCCGAAAATTATCGAAGATGCCTACGGCGATGCGGTGATCAGCGCGGAGCGTGAAACCAATATCAAGCGCAACGTTTTCCCAACTTCCTGCCCCTGGTCTTTTGAACAATTCATGGACCCGGAGTTTTATCCGGAATGATTGCCAAGTAACGGCCACTTTTACTGCTTTGCTGGACTGCCCCTGGGATAGTGGATATTCCAGCTCCCGAGATAACGGCGAAAAAGTCAGTTTAAATATTTAAAATATAACTATATGATAAATAATAGTTAAATGGTTTTTTAACGCCCATCCCCCGCCTGGAAATCCCTTAAGGTTAATCGCCGTTAACGGTATCGTTAAGCCGCACCTGCAAAATCAGGTGCTGGGATTGGAACCTCTGGTGGTGGAAGAAATTCGTCACTCACTAGAGGCTGCCTTATGGCTACGATCCCCACTCAAACTCATGCGTTACCATATCACTCGCTATCGACGCTGTGTCCAGGACGGTCCCATCGGCAGGTTGGGCATTCCTCCATTATTATTACCACTGTTCCCTACGTGAGAGGGATTTATAGGAACTTGAGGCATACGAACATTGACCGGACCATGATCTATCAGTCGAAGGCCCACATTTTGAACGGCAGCGCCTCCCGCACCAAGCAGTGCCCCTGGGAGGCCGGCTTTTG